>DASVEU010000215.1:0-24734 GCA_036380395.1 Gaiellaceae bacterium | reverse complement strand
AAGCGAGGCTGACGAGCCTCACCGAGGGACGGTGCTAGCCGGGCGGCGGCCCCGGCAGCGCACCGACCTGTTGCAGCACCCGCACGACGTCGGTCACCGACCAGTACTCGACGATCTTGCCGTCGCGGACGCGATGGATCACGATGCCCTCGGTCTCGACCTCTCTGTTCGTCGCGGGGATTCCCAGCAGCTCTCCCGCGTGCACGCCGCGGCCGAGGATTTGGCTGACGACGAGATCATCCTCCTCGACCTGCATCCCGATCTCGTGACGCCCGGGAGTAGCAACTCGAAAGATCTCCGCCGCCTGCTTCATTCCCTCACGGTCCAGGCTGACTCCGGGAATCGGAGGATTGTGCGCGACGAAATCCTCTGCGATGTACTCGTCGAGGATGCTCCAGTCGCTCGTGCGGTTGTCATCGATCGCCTGGATGTAGCGCCGGATCAGATCCTTGTTCCCCGCGGGTGACATGCAAACAGCCTCCTGAGAGTCGTAGGAATCGCCGGACTCTAGCGTCGCGATCGCACGCCACGGATCGAATGCGAACGCTCGGAAATCATCATGCCGCGCGCAGCGCGGCGGATTTCCGAGCGGAGTGCGCCCGGCAAGATTCGAACTTGCGACCTCTGCCTCCGCAGGGCAGCGCTCTATCCCCTGAGCTACGGGCGCTCTGAGACGACGGATCAGTGTAGCGGGGGCGTTGCTCACCTATCGATCCGGACGGATTCATAAGTGATCGAGGGGGAACCTGTGACCCTCGTGCAAGACGGACGGTCAACTCGAGTCTCCTCGGCGAAGCTGATCGCGAGAGTCGCTTCGGCCCTGCTGGTGTTTGCCCTGGCGGGCTGCAACGGGGGGACCGTCGACAAGCACGCCCTGAAGCGTGATGCCGAGAAGGTGGGCTCGCTTGCAACCGAAGGCGAGCTCATGGCCAACGACGTGTCGAAGGGTGCATCCACGGAGTACTTCGTGCGCGTGCACGCGAAGGAGCTGTCGGGCGCCGCTGCGGATTTCGAGGACTCGCTCGCCAAGCGCCCGACGTCGCCGGGAATACGGTCCGATGTCCGCAAGCTGTCGAAGCTGGCGGGAAAGGTTTCCCGAGAGCTGGAGCAGCTGCACCTTCATCCGACGGACCGCGATATCGCCCGGTCGCTGCGGCAGCCGCTCATGGACGACGCCGATGCGGCGGACAAGCTCGCGAAATGAAGATCTTCCAGATTGCACTCGGAATCCTCGCCGCGATCGGTGGCTTCGTCGACATCGGCGACCTCGTCTTCAACGTCTCTGCCGGCGCGACCTTCGGTTACCAACTGCTCTGGGTCATCGTCATCGGCGTCGTCGGAATCATCGTCTACTCGGAGATGTGCGGCCGCGTCGCCACGGTGTCCGGCAAGGCGGTCTTCGATGCGGTGCGAGAGCGGCTCGGCTTCCGAACCGGGCTGGCAGCACTCGTCAGTGCACAGGTGGTCAATCTCATGACTCTGACCGCGGAGATCGGCGGGGTCGCGATCTGCCTGCAGTTGCTGTCCGGGCTCCCGTACCGCTGGCTGATCGTGATCGCCGGCGTCGTGCTGTCGATTGTCGTGTGGACCACGTCGTTCGACTGGATCGAGCGCATCTTCGGCTACGGCGGTCTCTGCCTGCTCGTGTTTGCGGTCGCTGCGGTCAAGCTGCATCCCGCGTGGGGCGCCGTCGGCCACGGCTTCGTCCCCCACGTGCCGACGCAGAGCCCTCTCCTCTACGCGTACTTCGCGGTTGGACTTCTGGGAGCCGCGATGACGCCATACGAGGTGTATTTCTATTCCTCGGGCGCCGTCGAAGAGCAGTGGGGGCCGAAGGATCTCGGTCTGAACAAGGCGAATGCGATGATCGGCTATGGGCTCGGCGGGTTCCTCTCCTTCGCGCTGATGATCGTCGGCGGCGCGCTCTTCCTCGGCAAGGGGATCGAGCCCGAGTTCCTCGGCTCGATTGCGTTGGGCGCCGAGGTTCCACTCGGGCAGATCGGGCTCCTGCTCGCTCTCGTCGGCATCCTCTTCGCGGTCGGCGGCGCGGCGATCGACACGCTGTTTTCGGGTGCGTACAACCTGGCGCAGTTCCTCGGTTGGGAGTGGGGGCGCTACCGGAGCAACAGCGGTGCACCGCGCTTCACGCTGACCTGGATCGTGCTGCTTGTGCTCGGGCTTGGGCTCGTCATGACCGGCGTCGATCCAGTCCAACTGACCGAATACGCCGTGATCTTCTCCGCCGTTGCGCTCCCGCTCACGTACATCCCCATCCTGCTGGTCGCGAATGACCGTAGTTACATGCGCGAGTACGTGAATGGACGCCTTGCGAATGTGCTCGGGCTGTTCTATCTGGTCGTGATCGTGGTCATCGCATTGACTGCGGTGCCACTACTCATCCTCACCAACGCGGGCCAGAATTGAGCAAGACGATCGTCCTCGGTCTGGAGCTCGTCGATCGCCAGCTGCTGGACTCGGAGGACCGGAGGTGCGGCAACGTCGATGATCTCGCGCTCGAAGGCAGGCCCGGCGAAAAGCTGGAGGTCGTCGCGATCTTCAGCGGGCCCGGCGCGTGGCGTCGGCGCGCGGGGCTCACCGGACGCTTCGCAGCTTGGATCGGCGGCGGCAGGGTCGTGCGGATCCCCTGGGAAGAGGTTGCCGTCGTCTCGGCGCACGTGAAGTTGCGCAAGCGCGCGGACGAGCTCGGGCTCGGACGCGGGGACGATCGTCTGCGGCCTCTCATCCAGAAGATCCCCGGAGCAGACCGGTGAGGACGTTCTCCTCCTTTCTCGGCCGCATGGTCGAGACCGAGTCGGGCCGGAAGCTGGGTGCGTGCCGAGACCTCCGTGCATCGCTCGGTGGTGGCCGGCCGGAGGTAGAGGCAGTCGTCGTCGGCGGACGCGGGTGGCTCGAGCATCTTGGGATCCTCCGGCCCTCGGCCCGCCCGCCGAAGGCGGTTCCCTGGGAAGCGGTGGTCCGGATCGAGGGCGATCGAATCGTCGTTCGGGACGGCACCGAGCTCGAGTGACGCTCTTTCTTTCGGAGAGCGACGTAGAGGAGCTGCTCACACCCGAAGCCGCGGTTGACGCGGTCGAAAGAGCGTTCCTACGCATGGCCGCCGGGTCCGTTGAGATCGCACCCCGGCGGCGGCTGAAGCTCCAGGAGGGGCGCCTCGCAGACATGGCCGCCTCCGACCTCGAGCTGGGCTATGCGTGCGCGAAGGTCTATGCCGGTTTTGCGGAGGGTGCGGCTTTTGTCGTTGCGCTCTTCGCGGTCGACCGGCCGGAGCTCGTCGCCTTGATCGAGGCGGATCACCTCGGACGCTTACGCACCGGGGCGGCGAGCGCCGTTGGCGCTAAGCACCTCGCACGCGAGGGCGCGTCGTCACTCGGAGTGATCGGCTGCGGGACGCAGGCGGAAACGCAGGTCAAGTGCATCCGTGCCGCCGTGCCGGCGATCGAGAGGGTCGTCGTCTACTGCCGTACGGAGCGCAACCTGCTCGCATTCTGCAAACGGGTCGACGCCGAGCCCGCCGAGAGCAACCGCGAAGCGGCGGAGCAGGACGTCGTCGTGACGATCACGACTTCTCGCGACCCCGTGCTTCGCGGGGAATGGCTGAGACCGGGTGCGCTCGTGTGCGCGGCCGGGGCCAACAACCCGGCAGCGCGCGAGCTCGACAACGTCGTGCTGGAGCGCGCGTCGTTCGTCTGCTGCGATTGGAAGGAGCAGGCGCGAATCGAGTCCGCCGACCTGATCGAGCCGATTCAGCAAGGAGTGCTGGACTGGCTGGAGGTCCACCAGCTGCACGAAGTAGTCGCGGGCGAGCTGCCGGGGCGGCAGTCACCGGACGACATCGTCGTCTTCAAGTCGAACGGCATCGCCTCCTGGGATGTTGCCGTTGCAGCCGCCGTGGTGGAACGCGCGCGTCAGCGGGGCGTCGGCAGGAAGCTCTAGCTGCGCGCGCTCTCGAGGTCGCGACGTGTGTCCTCGACCGTCTCGTCGCCAAGCGCTTGGATCAACTCGGGACGGTCGAGCAGCCGCAGCCGCTGTTGCGAGCTGAGACGGTTCTGCACGTACCGGTCCTCCAGGATCTCGGCGAGCCCGCGGCCACGGCCGTGCTCGCGGATGACGTACGCAGCCACACGCTCCTCGGTGCTCGAACGGGCGAAGAGAAAAGAGAACGGCGAGCGCAGCAGGCTTGCGAATCGCTGCATCGGGCAATTGTATCCTTGCTGCCGTGAGGCGGAAAACGACGGAAGGTCGCTTCGCCGAGAGGACCGTCCACGGAGTCGACGACGCGGGCGCCACGGAGACGATCGTCATCTGGATCGAGCGCAAGCAAGGCGCGCTCTGGGGCGTGGGCCGGGCCGTCAACCCCGAGAACCGCGCGAGCGACGAGCCGCGGCGCGACGACTACCTCTTCGAAGGCTATGAGCTCGACGACGCGTTGGACGCCGCGAACGGGGCGCTCGAGGACGACCTCACCGTTTCAGAGAGCGACGGACGTTCCGAGAACCTGAAGCCGTTTACCCGCGGTGAGCTGTTGAAGCCCTTGGAACGTTGGTTCTTTGGTCGCCGCTAAACCGCGAGTATTAGGAAGAACTTCGCTTCGCTCGTTGGCCTGAGCCGACGGCTGACGCCGTCGGCTGCGAGGGCCACTCGAGATTCGCGTCCGGAATAGGGTCCCCGTGCGGATCGTGTGTCGGGAATCCGAGCGCCTTGTCGATACGCTCCTCGAGCTCTTCCGACAGCGCGTGCTCGAGTCGTTCCGCTTCGCCGTGGACTTCGTTCACGTCGACGCCGAGCGTCTCCGCAAGGTAGAGCTCGAGTAGCCGGTGGTGCCGGATGACCTCGAGCGCCACCTTCTCGCCGTCCTGCGTCAGCGTGATCCCGCGGTAGGGCTGGTGGACGGCGAGCTCGAGCGCCGCGAGCTTCTTCACCATGGCGCTGGCCGACGCCGGGGAGACGCCCTGGCGCTTTGCCAGCGCAGTCACGGATACCCGGCCGCCGTCAGCGCCGAGCTTGTAGATCTCGCGCAGGTAGTCCTGGATCGCGTCTGTCAGTGCCGGCTTAGCCATCTGCTCACAGTCTAGGCTGGGACCCCGTGCTGATCCGCATCGGCCATTCGGCAGATCCAGACGACGCGTTCATGGCGTGGGGCCTCGTTTCGGGCCGCGTCGACTCGAGGGGATTCGAGTTCGAATTCGTCCCCGAGGACATTCAGGTTCTGAACGAGTGGGCGCTCGAGGGCAGGCTCGAGGTGACGGCGCTCTCGCTCGCGACGTATCCGCTCGTCCAGAACCGATACGCGCTGCTACCGCACGGCGCGTCGATCGGGTCGGGCTACGGGCCGATCGTCGTTGCGCGCGAGGAGCTGTCGCCGCGGGACCTACGCGACGTCGAGATCGCCGTTCCCGGACGCCTGACCACCGCGTTCCTCGTGCTCGGAATGGCGCTCGGCGGTCCCTTCGCGCATCGGGCGCTCGCTTTCGACCGGATTCTCGACGAGGTCAAGGCCGGGCACGCCGTCGCTGGACTGTTGATCCACGAAGGACAGCTCACCTACGCGGACGAAGGGCTCGTCAAGGTGCTCGACCTCGGCGAGTGGTGGCTGCTCGAGACGGGGTTACCGCTGCCGCTCGGCGTGAACGTGGCGCGCCGTGACGTGCCGCGGCTGGACGAGCTCTCCGTCGCGCTCCGTGAATCGATCGAGGCCGGGCTCGCAAATCGCGCCGAGGCGACGCAGTACGCGCTCGGCTTCGCGCGCGACCTCGATGCGCAAACGGCGGACCGCTTCATCGAGATGTATGTGAACGAGCTCACGTGCGACTACGGCGATGAAGGGCGCCAGGCCGTCGCCGAGCTGTTACGGCGCGCCGAGGCGACGGGCGTCTACGAAGAGCCGGTACGAATCGAATTCGTCGGCACGTGAGCCGCGCCGTCATCCTCTCGGGCGTCCGCACGCCGATCGGACGCAAGGACGGCGCGCTTGCCGCTTTGCGGCCGGACGACCTGGCCGCGACCGTAATTGCGGAGGCGGTCGCGCGCGCGGGTGTGCCGCCGGAACAGATCGAGGACGTCTACTTCGGTGCTGCCAATCAGGCCGGCGAGGACAACCGCAACGTGGCGCGCATGGGCGTCCTGCTCGCAGGCCTGCCCGAGACCGTCGCCGGAATCACGGTCAACCGACTCTGCGCGTCGGGTCTGTCTGCGGTCGTCTCGGCCTGTCACGCCGTTGCCGCGGGGGACGGCGACCTCTTTGTCGCGGGCGGCGTCGAGTCGATGAGTCGCGCGCCGCTCGTGACCGCCAAACCTGAGTACGGCGACGGGACTACGTACGACACCCAGCTCGGCTGGCGATTTCCCAATCCGCGGCTCGAGAAGATGTTCCCGCTCGAGTCGATGGGCGAGACGGGCGAGAACGTCGCCGAGCGTTGGAACGTGTCGCGAGAAGAGCAGGACGCTTTCGCCCTGCGCTCTCAGCAGCGTTGGGCGGCTGCGGCGCAAGCCGGTCGCTTCGACGACGAGCTCGTCGGAGTCAGTGGAGTCGCGCGTGACGAGCACCCGCGTCCCGACACGAGCGCCGAGAAGCTCGCAGCCCTGAAGCCTGCCTTCCGCGAAGGCGGGACGGTCACGGCCGGCAACGCGAGCGGTATCAACGACGGCGCGGCAGCACTGGTGATCGCGAGCGAGGAGAAGGCGAAGGAGCTCGGGGTCGAGCCGCTCGGCCGCTTCGTCGCCAGTGCGGTCGCGGGCGTCGATCCGCGTGTGATGGGAATCGGGCCGGTGCCCGCCGTGCGCAAGCTCCTCGCTCGCGCGGGTGTGTCGGTGGACGAGCTCGATCTCGTGGAGCTAAACGAGGCGTTTGCATCGCAGAGCATTGCCGTCATCAGGGAGTTGGGGCTCGACGAGGAGAGGGTGAACGTCAACGGCGGCGCTATCGCCATCGGCCATCCGCTCGGGATGAGCGGAGCACGGCTCGTGGTCTCCCTTCTGCACGAGCTGCGGCGGCGCCGTGGCCGCTACGGCCTTGCGACTCTTTGCGTCGGAGTGGGCCAGGGCCAGGCTGCCCTGTTCGAGCGGGTTTCCTAGCCGAAATTACAGCGGCCGGGTTTCGAGGCCGATGCCTCTTCCATGGAGCCCAGGCCGCAGAGCTCCAGGCTTACCTGGCTTGCTGTCGCCCTAGGCGCGGGCGCCTGCGCGCTCCTCGGCAGCATCGGGGCTGACGCCAGATGGCTCGCTGCGCTTGGCGGGACAATTCTCGAGCGGGGCTCGATCCCTTCGGGCGTTCCTTATGCCGCGGCGCCGTCGGTGGACTGGGTCAACGTGCCGGTCCTGGGCGAGCTCGTCTTCCACGCGCTCCAGGTCATGGGCGGGGATCGAGGCTTTCTGGTCGCGCAGCTCATCGCTGTGACCGCGGCACTGACGCTGCTCGCTCTCGGTATGCGTGCTCTGGGCGCATCCGACGCCGCGAGCGCGGTGGTGCTGATGCTTGTCTTCTTCGCCGCGGTCCCGTCCTTCCTCATCGTGCGCGCGCAGCTCTTCTCGCTCGTTCTGTTCTGCGCGGCGCTGCTTCTGCTGCGCGCCGAGTCCCGGAGGTCAAGTCGGCGCGTGTGGCTCCTCGTGCCGCTCATCGTGCTTTGGGCAAACCTCCACGGTGGGGTGCTCCTCGGGCTTGCGATCGCCGCTGCCTATCTCGTGCTCGAGCGCGCGCGCCAAGAGCCCGTCGTCGCGGCGAGTGTCCTCGTCGCTTGCTGCGCGGCGCTCTTCGTGACCCCAGCGCTCCTGGGCTCCGGCCACTATTACCTCGGCGTACTCGGCAGCGAGGCTGCTCAGCGCGGCGAAGGGCTGTGGGCGCCACTGTCCATCGGCAAGCCGTTCGACGTCCTCTTCATCGTGCTGGCAATCCCGTTGCTGGTCTTCGCGTTCCGCTCAGGCGCGAGAGTGTGGGAGCTCGCCTGCATCGCGGCCTTCGCAGGGCTGACACTGCACGCGGGGCGGAACAGCGTCTGGCTTCTCTGCTTCATCGCGGCTCCCGCCGCACATGGTCTCGGGAAGCGGTACCTGCGCGATTTCTCGGTGTCGCCGCGCACGCTCGTGCTGTGCGCGTGGGTTCCGGCGGCCTTCCTCGTCCTCGGGCTGCTGCAGACACCGCAACAGTACGGCGCCGGGGCGCGGGTACGCAGTGAGGCCGTGCGGCTGGCCGCCGGCAAGCCGATCCTCGCGGACGGGATGGACGCGGAACAGCTGGCGCTCGACGGGCGGCGCGTCTGGATCGCGAATCCGCTCGATGCGTTCTCGCGCCGCGACCAGCGCCTGTACCTCGACTGGCTCAGCGCCAACCCGGCCGGGGATGCGCTGCTGCGCGATGCAACGGCCGTCGTCGTCGCGCGCGGCAGCAAGCCCGAGCAACGGCTCGACCGAGACCGTTCCTTCCGGCGCGCGGCGCTGGACGCCAGGGCGGCTATCTACGTTCGCGTTCCCTCGAACGAGTGATTCCGCGCGTAGCGACGCAAGTTTGCGGAGAGAACGCGTTCTTCTCCGCCAATGCGACACCTACACAGCAGCGAAGTCGATCGTAAGGAAGTCGTACGCGTCCTCGTCGTCGACGACCACGCGTTGTTCGCCGAGGCGTTGATGCTGACGCTCGGAATCGACGAGCGCATCGAGGTCATAGGGTCGGCGTCGAGCGGCGTCGAAGCCGTCTCGCTCGCCGAAGCGCTGCGTCCCGATGTCGTTCTGATGGACGTGCACATGCCGAGCATGGACGGCATCGAGGCGACGCGAAGGGTTCGACGGGTCTCGCCGGCCTCGCGCGTCGTGATGGTCACTGCGGCGCGCTCGCCTCAGATCGCGTTCCACGCGCTGGCAGCGGGCGCCGAGCGCTGCATCGGGAAGGACACGCCGGCGCTCAAGCTGATCGACGCGATCCTCGACGCTCCACGCACGGCAACCGTCACCCGGCTCGTCCCGCGCCAAGCGAGCATCGCCTCATGAGCGGCGTGGCCTCCACGAAGCCTGTGCCGACCCTCGAAGGGCTCTCCGAGCTCGCGCGCCTCAGTCTCGACGGATCCAGCGAGCCAATCGAGCGGATCCTCTCGCTCGCGCGCGCAGCGCTCGACATGGACGTGGCTCTCCTGGGCGCGTTCGACGGCGACTTCGTCGTGGAGGCGATGGACGGCGACAACGAGTGGTTCGACCTCGAGATCGGCACGCGCCTTCCCGTCGAGCAGACCTACTGCAAGCGCATGACCCAAGGCGACTTGCCTCATCTCATTCACGACGCCGCCGCCGACGAGCGCACCGCCGACCTCCCGCTGACACGCGAGTCGGGCATCGGGGCGTACATCGGCGCTCCGATCCGGCTCTGGGACGGAACCCTTTACGGCACGCTCTGCTGCCTCAGCCGGTCCGCCGAGCCGTCCCTCAACGATCGCGACGTGCGTTTTCTGCGCGTGCTGGCGGAGATCGTCGCGGATCAGGTCGATCGAGAGCAGCTCGAGGGCGAGAAGCGCAAGCTGGAGTGGTCCCGCATTCGCGCGATCCTCGACTCCGATCACATGGACATCGAGTTCCAGCCCATCTTCGACCTGCTCGACTGCCGCATCGTTTCGCTTGAGGCTCTCGCGCGCTTCTGGACCGAGCCGATGCGTCCGCCTTCAGCTTGGTTCGCCGAGGCGACCGAGGTCGGGCTGGGTGTCGAGCTCGAGCTCGCAGCGATGCGCGCGGCGCTGCTGCGTCTAGACGAGTTTCCCGCCGACGTCGCGATTGCGCTCAACGTGTCGCCCGCGACCGCGCTCGATACTCGCTTCTGCGAGCTGCTGCTGGACGTCGCAGAGCGAGTCGTGATCGAGATCACGGAGCACGCTCAGGTAGACGACTACGACGCGCTGCGCGCTGCGCTCGCGCCTCTGCGTGAACGCGGGGCGCAGCTCGCGATCGACGACGTCGGCGCCGGCTTCGCGAACCTCCGCCACATCCTCCGGCTCGCGCCCGACATCGTGAAGCTCGATCTGAGCCTGACGCAGGAGATCGCGCGCGACCCCGCTCGCGAGGCGCTCGCGTCGTCACTCGTCGGATTTGCCGGAGGCGTCGGAGCCTCGATCGTGGCCGAGGGCATCTCGAGCGACGAGGATCTCGCGCTCCTACGCACTCTCGGCGTCGACTACGGCCAGGGCTTCCACCTCGCCAGGCCGTCCTCCCTTCTCCACTGATCCTCCCCCAGGCCGTGGGCGCCTCCTTTCCGCAGGTGCCCACGGCACCCCCCTTGCCAAAAGTCCCTTTCCATTCCAGAGTGAGTGTGCTTGAGCACTGCCCTCGCCCACGCCCCGTCTGCTGACGCGACCCGCCTGCTCTACGAGCGGCACTCGTCGCGGATCTTCGGCTTCTGCCTGAGCCGGCTCGGCTCGCGCGAGGAAGCCGAGGACGCGGTGCAGACGACGTTCCTCAACGCGCAACGCGGCCTCGGGCGCGGCGTCGTTCCGGACTACGAGCTCGCCTGGCTCTTCAAGATTGCGCAGAACGTCTGCCACAACCGCCATCAGTCCGCGCAGCGACGTGGACGCGTCGAGGCGACGCAAGATCTGGACGCGCTGCAGGATGTGCTCGCGACGCCGGAGCGCGGCAACGCCGTCTCGCTTGCCGATCTGACGCGCGCGCTCTCGGCGGTGCCCGAGCGACAGCGGCGGGCGCTTCTCCTGCGGGAGTTTCAGGGGCTGTCATACGAGGAGATCGGCGTGGAGCTCGGCGTTTCCGTCGCGGCTGTCGAGACGCTGATCTTCCGTGCGCGCCGTTCGGTGGCCGCAGAGCTCGGGCGTGTCGGGACGAAGCAGTCGCGCCGCGGCGCCGTCGCCTCGATCCTGGAGCTCTTCGGCTGGTTCTTCAGGGGTGGCGCCGCGCCGGTCAAGCTCGCGGTTGCTGCTGCGACCGTTGCGACGACCGCGACGCTCGCTGTTGCGCCCGCATTCCAGGAGCACACGACGCCGGCGCGCCCTGCGCCGACGCCTGGTGCGCCGACGCCTGCTGCCCCGAGGCCTGCGACCGCGACGAAGCTCGCGCCGGTAGTCAAGCTTCCGCAGAAGACGGTGCGCACGCACGTAGGTCGGCCCTCCACGCCCACGAGCTCGACCGTCGCTCCGGCGACGTCGGCGCCCGCGGTCCATACCGGCTCGACTCCGATTCGCCCCGAGCCGTCGCCGCCCGCTCCGCCGGCAGCGAGCACCGGTCCGACGACAGCGCCGGTGCTTCCGCTCCCGCTGCAGGTGTCCGTGCCGGACGTGGTGAGCCCGCCTGCCCTGACGGTCCCGAGTGTCGACACCGGGCTGTCCCTGCCGCCGGTCACCTTGCCGGACGTTGAGGTGCCGCAGCTCCCGCTTCCCCCGCTGCCGCCGAAGCTGCCCTAGTCAGTATCCTCGCCAGCGATGGCGGTCGCGACCGAGCGCGAATACGGTCTCTTCATCAACGGCGAGCTCGTCGAGCCGGCGTCGGGGGACGTCCGTGAGCTGACGGAGCCTGCGACGGGTGAGCCGCTGGGACGTGCCGCGATGGGCGGTGAGGCCGACGTCGACCGAGCGGTGGACGCGGCACGCGCGGCCGTCGACGGACCGTGGGGTAAAACGCCGCCAACCGAGCGCTCACGCTTGCTGCATGCGCTCGCCGACGCGATCGTCGCGAACCGCAAGGAGCTCGCTGAGCTCGAGGTGCACAACGTCGGCAAGGCGATTTCGTCCGTCAAGGCGGAGGTGAGCCAGGCGGTCGAGAATTTCCGCTTTTACGCGTCTGCAATCGCGTCGATCGCGGGGCGGTCGAATCCGATCGGCGGCTCGCTGTTGTTCTATTCGCTGAAGGAGCCCGTCGGCGTCGCGGGCCAGATCGTCCCGTGGAACTACCCCCTGATGATGGCGACCTGGAAGCTCGCGCCTGCTCTGGCTGCGGGCTGCTCCGTCGTGCTGAAGCCCGACGAGGCGACGCCCCTGACTGCGCTGCGGCTCGGGGAGCTCGCGGCGGAGGTCGGGTTTCCGCCGGGCTCGATCAATATCGTCCCCGGGCCCGGCAAGACGACGGGCGCATATCTCGTTCGTCATCCAGGCGTCGACAAGGTTGCGTTCACCGGCTCCACGCAGACGGGCGGCGAGATCATGCGGCTCGCGTCGGCGCCGATCAAGCGGATCACGCTCGAGCTCGGCGGCAAGAGCCCGAGCCTCGTCTTCGCCGACGCGAATCTCGACGATGCGATCCCGAGCTCGGTGTGGTCGATCTACTACTCCGCCGGGCAGAGCTGCGAGGCGCGCTCGCGTGTGCTCGTCGAGCGGTCGATCTACGACGACTTTGTCGCCAGGTTCTCCGCGTTCGCGGAACAGCTGCGCGTCGGCGATCCGCTCGATCCGGAGACGCAGGTCGGCTCCCTCATCTCCACGGCGCATCGCGACAAGGTGCACGGGTTCGTCGAGCAGGGACGCGAGGAGGGCGCGAAGGTGGTCACCGGGGGAGCGATCGGCGACGGCAAGGGTGCTTTCTATCCCCCGACCGTGCTCGCGGGAGTCGAGAGCCCGATGTCGGTCGCGCAGGAGGAGATCTTCGGGCCCGTCGTGACACTGATCCCGTTCGAGGACGAGAAGGATGCGATCCGCATCGCGAACGACGTGCGCTACGGGCTGATGGCGACCGTGTGGACGGGCGATCCCGCGCGCGGCCACCGCGTCGCAAGCCGCATCAAGGCCGGCACCGTCGGGATCAACATGCCGTACACGGCCTTCCCGGGGATCCCGTTCGGGGGCTACAAGCAGTCCGGCTTCGGTCGCGAGCTCGGCCTGGAGACGCTCGAGCTCTATCTCGAGACGAAGAGCGTGCTCGTCTCGACGAGCCCGAAGCCGATCAACCCGTTCGGGCTCTAGGCACAGACTCGTTCCGGAGTCGTACCCGTGCCTGGCACCGGTACGTGTCCTGTGGAGTCGCGCCCGAGACGAAGAGCCTGCTCCGCTCGAGGAGCCGGAAGCCGGTCGACCCTTCGGGCTCTCGACGCGAAGCTGTCACAGAGTCGTACCCGTGCCTGGCACCGGTACGCCCGGGATGGCGTCACGCCCAGGAGGGATGATCGCCACGTGCGCGTTCACGAGCGGCTCGACGAGCTCTACGCCATCGGCGGCGGTGTCGGCGCGGACCGTGTTGGCGGCACCCCAGGCGAAGACCGGGCGCACGACTTGGCCGCCCAATGGATGCAGGAGGCCGGGCTCGAGGTCGAGGTCGACGAGGCGGGGAATCTCATCGGCCGCACGGCGCAGTCGAGCGTCTGGACCGGCTCGCACCTCGACTCGGTGCCGTTCGGAGGGAAGTTCGATGGTGCGCTCGGGGTCGTCGCCGCGATCGAGGCGGTCGAGCGTGTCGGCGCGGGCGCGGTCGTCGTCTTCCGCGACGAGGAGCGCGGCTGCATCGGCAGCTCCGCCTTCGTCGAGCGCGGCGACCTGCCGGAGTGCTTCCTCGAAGTGCACATCGAGCAGGGTCCCGTGCTGGAGCGGGCGGGCGCCCCGCTGGGACTTGCGATGGGGATCGTCGGCATCGTTCGCGGCGAGCGCACCTTCGAGGGGCACGTCGGGCACGCGGGCACCGTTCCGATGAACGACCGCGTGGATGCGCTGGTGGCCGCAGCCGAGTACGTGCTGCAGGTGCGTGACATCGCAACCGCCGTGGACGGGGCGGTGGCCACGGTGGGCGTGATCGACGTCGAGCCCGGAGCGGTCAACGTGATCCCCGGCCGGGTGCGCGTCTCGGTCGATGCCCGCGCCCCCGACCGGGAGCGCCTCGACCGCCTCGTCGCGGAGCTCGGGCTCCACGCGGACTTCCGCCTCGAGCCGGTCCCGATGGCCGAGCAGCCGACCGGGGCCTTCCGCGCGGAGCTCCAGGAGCGGGGCCTGCCCGTCGTCGAGCTCCCCTCGGGAGCCGGTCACGACGCCGCCACCCTCGCCGGCGCAGGCGTCCCGACGGCGATGCTCTTCGTCCGCAGCCTGCACGGCGGAATCAGCCATTCGCCGCAGGAGGAGTCCTCCCCGGCCGACGTCGAGCTCGCCGTCGAGGTCCTCGCCGGGGCTCTCGCACGGCTGACCTAGGCACCGCGAGCCGACCGCCATATAGTCGCGAACGGCACCCCCGGGACAGGAGAGAGGAGAACATGACGAAACGGAAGTTCGCTCTCGCCCTGCCGTTCGCGCTCGCCGCTGCGCTGATCCTCGCGCTCGGCGTCTCGACCGGCTCGGCGAGGACGCAGAAGAAAGCGGCGTCCCTCAAGGCCGCCTGGATGTACGTCGGTCCGCACAACGACAACGGCTGGTCGCAGGCACACGACCAGGGCCGCTTGTACGTGCAGAAGAAGCTCGGCTCCGAGGTCGAGACGACCTACAAGGAGCTCGTGCCGGAAGGGCCGCAGACCACACAGGTCATCGAGAGCCTCATTCGAGACGGCAACAAGATCATCTTCGCTACCTCTTTCGGTTTTCAGCCCGCGATGGTGGCGGCGGCGAAGAAGTACCCCGACGTGAAGTTCGAGATGGCTACAGGCACTGCGCAGTCCGCGAACATGGCGGAGTACTTCGGGGCAGGAGAGGACGGGATCTACCTCTCCGGGATGGCAGCAGGTGCCGCAACGAAGAAGGGTGTCATCGGCTACGTCGTTCCGTTTGCGATTCCGGAGATCATCCGGCACGCCAATGCGTTCGCGCTCGGTGCGCAGGCAACCCATCCCGGCGCAAAGGTCAGACTGATCTGGACGAACGCCTGGCTCGATCAGGGCAAGGAGAAGAAAGCAGCCCAGAGCCTCGTCTCGGCCGGCGCGGACGTCCTGGGCCAGAACGTCGACAGTCCGGCGGCCGGTCAATACGCGGAGTCGAAAGGCATTCCGTGGGTGGGCTACGACTCAGACGCTCGCAAGTTCGCTCCGAAGCAGTGGCTGACCGCTGCGGTCTACAACTGGGGCCCCTACTACCTACGCAAGACCAAGGCCTTGCTGAATGGGACCTGGAAGACGAACTTCTACTACGGCAGCCTCAAGGACGGCATGATCGGCCTCGCTTCTTACGGGCCGAAGGTCAGCGCCAAGACGAAGGCTGCAATCGCGAAGAAGAAGCAGGCTCTGATCAAGGGCACGTTCTACGAGTTCGCGGGTCCGCTCTACGACCAGAAGGGCAAGCTGCGTGTTCCGAAGGGGAAGCGCTTGACGGTCAAGGACCTCTATGCGATGAACTGGCTCGTCAAAGGCGTGATCGGCAGCGCCAAGGGCTGATTCCATGGGCGGGGAAGTCCAGGCTTCCCCGCCCGTCTCTCCCACCATGCCGGCCGCCGTTGCCTTGCGGGGAATCACAAAGCGGTTTCCCGCGGTCGTTGCGAACGACCACGTCGACTTCGAGGCCGCGGAGGGCGAGGTGCACGCCCTTCTGGGTGAGAACGGCGCCGGCAAGACGACGCTCTCCAACATCCTCACCGGTCTTTACCGACCGGACGAAGGCGAGATCCTTCTCGCCGGCCGGCCGGTGGATTTCCACTCGCCCCGCGACGCGATCGCAGCAGGGATCGCGATGGTCCACCAGCACTTCCGCCTCGTCTCGCCCTTCACTGTCGCCGAGAACGTCGTCCTCGGCGACCAGCGGGACATCGGCCGCTCGTTCTTCATGCATACGCGCGCGATCGAAGCTCGAGTCGAGGAGCTGTCCCTTCGGTACGGGCTCGCCGTCGACGCGCGCGCCCGCATCTGGCAGCTCTCGGTCGGTGAACAACAGCGCGTCGAGGTCCTGAAGGCGCTTTACCAGGAGGCCCGCATCCTCATCCTTGACGAGCCGACCGCCGTGCTGACCCCGCAGGAAGCTGACGCACTCTTCGAGACAGTGCGCGCGATGGCAGCTGACGGACGCACTGTGATCTTCATCTCGCACAAGCTCCATGAAGTGAAGGCCGTCGCGGACCGAGTCACAGTGTTGCGCCGCGGGCGCTCGATCGCGACGGTCCCCGCCTCGGAAGCGACACCGCGATCCCTTGCTGCCTTGATGGTCGGACGCGAGGTCGAAATCGGGCGGCGTCACCACGATCGCCCTGCCGCGGGTGACGCCGTGCTGGAGCTCGACGGCGTCTGGGCAGACGGCGACCGCGGCGTACCGGCCGTCAAGGACGTCTCGCTCACCGTGCGTGGCGGTGAGATCGTCGCGGTCGCGGGCGTGGCGGGGAACGGTCAGCGCGAGCTCGCCGAGACGATTGTCGGCATGCGGCCTGCGACCAAGGGAACGGTCGAGATCAACGGACGTCGGGTGCGAAGCGGCGATCCGCGCAGCGCGATCTCGGCCGGCGCCGCTTACGTCCCCGAAGACCGTCTGGGCACCGGCGTGGCGCCTGGTTTGAGCATCGCGTCCAACGTTGTCCTCAAGTCGTACCGTCGCTCGCCGGTCTCGAGCGGGCCTTTCTTGCGGTTTGCGCGCATTCGCGACCTCGCGAATCGCGCGATCGACAAGTACGACGTTCGCACCTCTGGGTGTCAGGTGCCGGCCTGGCAGCTCTCCGGCGGGAACGTGCAAAAGGTCGTGCTTGCACTCGAGATCTCCGGTGAACCGGACGTTCTCATCGCAGCCTCCCCGACGCGCGGCCTCGACGTCTCCAGCATTGAAACCGTCCACTCCTACCTACGCGAGGCCGCCTCAACCGGGGTAGGCGTGTTGCTCATCAGCGAGGACCTCGACGAGATTCTCGCCCTCGCCGACAGGATCGCCGTGATGTACGAGGGCGGCGTTGCGGGCGAACGCGACGCGGAATCGGCCACCGTCGAGGAGCTCGGCCTGCTCATGGCAGGCGGTCAGGACCAAGACTGATGCGGATCGAGCGTCGCCTCCGACAGCCCTGGTGGCTGACGGTTGTCGTTCCGGTCGCCTCGATCGTGGTCGCCTTCGTGCTTTCCGCCGGCGTTTTGTTGCTGACGGGCCACCCTCCGATCCATTCCTTCCACCGCCTGTTCGACGCGGCGTTCATCGCGCACGGGGCGCTCAGCGACACGGTCGTCTCGGCGACGCCACTCGCCTTCACGGGGTTGGCTGCCGCGGTCGCCTTCCGGATGAACCTCTTCAACATCGGCGGTGAGGGCCAGCTCTATGCCGGGGCGATCACGGGCGCCACCGTTGCACTGCTGATGGCCGGCGCGCCGTCGCCCCTCGTGATCGCAGGCATGATCGTCGCCGGGGCCGTCGGGGGCGCGCTCCTGGCGGCAATTCCCGCGGTCCTACGGGCGTTCTTCTCGACGAACGAGATCATCACGTCGCTGATGCTCAACTACGTGGTCGGTCTCGTCCTCGAGTATCTGATCTTCGACAGCCACTCCTACTTGCGCGACACGAGCGGGTTCGAAGCGAGCGTCTTCCCGCAGGGCAAGATGCTGCCCGACGAGGCCACGTGGTCGAGCTTGAGGGTGCACAGCCTGCTATTGCCACTCGGCTTCCTCGTGGCGATCGGAGTGGCCGTGCTCGTTTGGGTCCTGTACGCACGAACGCGCTTCGGCTTCGAGGTGCAGGTGATTGCGGACTCCCCGCGCGCGGGCCGCTATGCGGGAATGCGGACGCGCCGGAAGATCCTGGCCGTCATGTGCCTCTCCGGTGCGATCGCGGGGATCGGAGGCGCCAGCCAGGACGGTGACTTTCGCCATCAAGTCGATCCGCGCGGCCTTCGTCAGGCGAGCTACGGGTACACGGGCATCGTCGTTGCAGCACTTGCACGCTACAACCCGTTGGCGGTGGTGCCCGTTGCAGTGCTGCTCGGCGGCTTGCAAAACGCGGGCTTCGCCTTGCAGGGCGTTGATTTCCCGAACGGCCTCGTGGGCGTGATGCAAGGCCTGATCCTGTTCTGCGTTCTCGGCGGCGAGCTCTTCGTCCGCTACCGCGTGCGCTTCGAACGTGGGCCACGAGCCGCCAAATCACCGGCGCCGGAGCCGGCCCCGTGAACAACAGCCTCGTCGTCGTCGTGCTGGCCTCAGGCGTTCTCTACGGGACGCCCCTCCTCTATGCAGCGCTCGGCGAACTGCTGGCCGAACGCTCCGGCGTGCTCAACCTCGGCGTCGAGGGAATGATGCTCGTCGGCGCCGTCATGGGCTTCTGGGCAGTGCAGCGGGTGCCCGGGGGTTCGGCGCTCGTCCTCACGGCAGGGATCGGCGTAGCTGCGTTGGCCGGGGCCGCGATGGCTGCGATCCACGCGTTCCTCGTCGTGACCTTGCGTGCGAACCAGATCGTCTCGGGTCTCGCGCTGACGATCTTCGCCGGCGCCGCGGGGCTCTCGTCCTACCTCGGCAACGATCTGAAGCTCACCGGCTCCCCGGCGAGGCATCAGTTCCAGGAGGTCTTCCCAAAGTCGTTTCAGGACTTGCCCGTGATCGGTCCGATGGTGTTCGGGCAGTCGATCCTGGTGTACGCGTCGTGGGTCTGCGTCATCCTCGTTGCGCTTTACCTCACGCGGACGCGTACCGGTCTCAACGTGCGCGCGGTCGGCGAGTCTCCCGCTGCGGCCGACGCGATGGGGGTCAATGTCGCCGCCTACCGCTACGCGCACACCCTCGCCGGCGGCGCTTTCGCAGGCGTGGGCGGAGCGGCATTCAGCCTCTCGATCACGCCGCAGTGGGCTGACGGCCTGACCGGCGGCGCCGGCTGGATCGCGATTGCGCTCGTGATCTTTGCCTTCTGGAGGCCGACGCTCTGCCTTGTCGGCGCCTACTTCTTCGGTGCCTTCACGGCGCTCCCGTTCGCGCTGCAGGGTCACGGTGTGACGGTCGCGCCTGAGCTCTTCCAGACGCTGCCGTATGTGGCGACGATCCTGGCCCTCGTGCTCGTGTCTTCACGGGCAGCGCGGTTACGGTTCGGCGCGCCCGCGGCGCTCGGCTTACCGTACGTGCGCGAAGAGCGTTAGCGCCTAGAAGCCGTCGAAGATGGGATAGCGGCTCGTGCCGTCGATGCACTCAGCCGCGTACAACGCCGCGCCAACGTCCCCGGTCCACAATGAGTGGCGACCGCGGCCGTGCTCGTTGCGCAATCGTTCGACTTGCGCGAGCGCATGCATGGCGAAACGGCGCGCGCGCTCGAGCCACAGCTCGTCACCGGTTCGCGCGAAGGCCTTGAGGAATGCGTAACCGTTGCCGGCGGTGCCGTGACAGATGCCCGGCCCCTTCTCGAGATTCGGTGGTCCCGTGCGCCACGGCAACTCGGCGCCGGCGCGAAGGAGCTTCTCGTCGAGATATGTCGCGGCGCCGATGACGATTCCCGGGGCTCCCGCACACCACTGGACGCGGATCTGGCCGTCCGGCCCGGGCAGCTCGGGACGCGGCCGTGGCGGCCAGTTCGCCAACCCGTCCGCCTGGACCGCGTTCGCTTCGAGCAGCGCAGCGGTCTCACGCTTCAGCGCGGCGGCGCGATTCTCGTCGAGTAGTGGAAGCAACGACTGGACGTTTCCGACGAGGCCGTGCGGCGGCGTGAGGCCGCGCAACTCCTGGCCGTAGAGGCGCTGGGTCCAGTAGCCCTCCTCGTCTCGGCGTGCAAGGAGCGCGTCGGCGCTCTCGTTCCACGCATCACGCCAGCGCTCGTCTGCGGTCCACTCGAACATCGCCTCGGCGGCTAGCAGCGTGCCCGGCGACCCCCACATCACTTCTTCCGCCTCGTTCTCCACGTTGGCTTGTACGCGTGCGAGCAGATCGTCCGCGAGCTCGCGGCTCGGAGAGAGGCGCCAGGCAACAAGGAGACTTCCGGCCTCTCCTGTGAGCAGTGCGGACTCTCGCTGCGCCGGGACCTTCTCGCCCTTCATGAAGTCCGGTCGTTCGCGGAACAACTCGACGTTTCGGGTCGCGAGGCCGGCGAGATCGAGCCTGGTCTCGGTGTGGCCGCGTCGCCGCAGACGATCGAGTGCCCAGAGCACGCCGGCGGTGCCCACGTACAGGTTCTTCATCGGGCTCGTCGAGTGCCAGCCGTCCCAATCGTTCGCCCGCCAGAAGAGTCGCGGCCCTCGGAAGGCGGAGTCGGCGTCCTCGACGATGTCGCGAATCGCTGCGCGAGCTCGTAGCTCGCTCCAGAGTGTGTCGACCAGTGGCTCGAAGGCCTCCGGCCGGTACAGGATCACCCGACCTCCCGAAACGAGATCGGCTGCGCCCCCTCCCAGAGCGTGCGTCGGCCGAGCTCCTCGAGCTGCTCTTTTCCTTCGACGATCGTCGCGAAATGGTTCGCCCAAAGAGGTCCCGCCTTCGATGCGAAGGAGCAGTACCCGTAAGGAAGGAGCAACTCTGTTTCGCTTTGACCGCCGGGGTAGAGAGCGAGCTCGCCGGGGTGCGGATACGAGGTGGCGTTCTCCGGCCCGATTCCCAGCTCGCGATCGCCCCAGGGAATCCAGTTGGACTCCCCGCTCCAGCGGCAGTGGATGATGCGATCGTCGAGCGGGAGGATGCGCCGGAACGCAGCGACGGTCTGCGGCGCGAGCTCCTCCTCGAAGCGCGCGAGAAAGCGGAGCTCGCCGCTCGTGATCTCGAGCATCGGCACTTAGGGGATTCTCGCTCCTTGGGCGATCCAGCGCCCGAGGAGGTCACGCTCGCTCTGCGTCATGCCGGTGACGTTCCCGAGCGGCATCGCGTAAGTCTGCACGGCCTGCTGCTCGATTGCGGACGCCTGCGTCTTGATCTCCTCCGGCGTGTCGAGCTTGATCCCCCGCGGCGCCGCGTCCACCTTCGTCGGGTGCTGCGAGTGGCAGGCGGTGCAGCGCTGGTCGACGATGCGCGCGACCTGCGCGAACGGGACGGGCGCCGTCCCAGCCACAGACTCGCTCTGCGGGCGGATCAGGATCGCGAGCACGGCGATCGCGATCGCCGCGGTGACCGGAATCGCCCACACGGTTCGTCCCATGTGGCGCAGATTGAAGAAGTGGCGGACCCAGGCGCCGATGACGAGCAGCGCGACCAGGATCAGCCAGGAGTAGCTGTGCCCGTAGGTGAACGGGAAGTGGTTCGAGAGCATCGTGAAGACGACGGGCAGCGTCAGGTAGTTGTTGTGAACGGACCGCAGCTTCCCGCGGGCGTTCGCCGCCGGGTCCGGCTCGCGCCCCGCCTGCTTCGCGCGCACGAGCTCCCAGTGCGCGGGAATGATCACGAAGAAGACGTTGCCGACCATCATCGTCCCGAGCATCGCGCCGATCTGCAAATACGTGGCCCGTCCGCTGAAGAGGTGGCTAACGCCCCACGCGGCGAGTGTGATCAATCCCAGCAGGACCGCCGCAAGAACGAAAGGCTTCGCGGCGAGCAGGCGGCAGAGAATGTCGTACACGACCCACGCGGCCGCCAACAGGCCGATGCTGATCGCAACAGCTTCACCTGTCGTGAGGTCGGCAACGCTCTTGTCGATCAGATACGTGTCCGCGTTGAGGTAGTAGAGGACGATCATCAGCGCGAAGCCGCTCAGCCACGTCGTGTACGCCTCCCACTTGAACCAGTGCAATGTCTCCGGTAGGACGCGTGGCGCGACGAGATACTTCTTGATGTTGTAGAAGCCGCCGCCGTGGATCTCCCACGTCTCGCCGCCGATACCGGCTTCTCGTTCCCGCTCGTCCTTGGGCGGACGCAGGTGGTTGTCGAGCGCGATGAAGTAGAACGAGGAACCGATCCAGACGATGCCGGCGACGACGTGCAACCACCGCGTGAGCAGGTTGAGCCAGTCGGTGACGTACGGATCTAGTGCGAGGAGCGACGCCATCGGTCCTCCGCGATCGCGACCAGCTCCTGAACGGCCGTGTCGAGCTCCTGCTCGCGCGAGCACCCGAGCCGTTCACGCAGGATCGGGACGATCTCGCTCTTCGAGCGGCGGTTCACGAACACGACGAAACGAAAGCCGAACCGCTCCTCGTACTCGGCGTTGAGTCGCTCGAGCTCCGCGAGCGTCTCTGGGTCGTCGTCTCCACCCTGTTCAGCAGCGGAGCGCACCGAGAGGTTCTTTGCGCCGATCGCCGGATGTGCAGCGAGCGCTTCGAGCTTCTCGGCCTGGCTCAGGTGCGCGATCACCTCGTGTGTAGACGCAAGCGGATCGTCACGCTCGGCGAGCTTCTCGACGAGTCGCGTGCGCCCTTCGAACAGCTCGGCCAACTGCTCGACGGTCAGCTGCCGCGGTAGGTCGTGCACCCGTAGGAGGAGACGAGCAGTGGGATGTGGTAGTGGCCGTCCTCGAGCTCGACCTCGACGCTGATTCCCTTGAAGAACGGCGAGGGAGGTCGGAACAGCAGGCGATAGACGCCGGGCTCGAGATCGGTGGCGAGAGGGGCGATGCGGCCGTCCGCATCGGTGTCGCTCGCTGTGACGAGGTCTTCGCGCCACAGCTCGACGCGCACGCCGGTCGCCGGCAGGCCGCGCTCGATGTCCAGGACATGGGTGGAAAGCGAGATGCTCATGACGCGAATCTTTCCGCCTGGACGCGATGTTCCTTCGCGATCTCGCTTTCATCGGCTCGCACGAGGTGGCCGTCACGGACGACCTCTTCGCCGTTCACGTAGAGGCGATCCACTCGATGGGGCCCCGAGAAAACAAGCCCGGCGACGAGATCGCCGGCGCCGCCGAGCTCCAGGCCATCCGTCCGCCAGACGGCGATGTCGGCGCGCTTGCCAGGCGAGAGCTCGCCGATGTCGCTGCGACCGAGTACCGCCGCGCCGCCCCGCGTGCCGAGCCGCAACGCCTCGCGCGCAGTCATGGCCTTGGGCCCGCCACGGGCGCGCGCGACGAGCAGCGCCTGCTTGACCTCCAGGAAGAGATCGCCGCGCTCGTTCGAGGCCGACCCGTCGACGCCGAGCCCGACCCGTACGTTCGCGTCGAGCAGCTCGCGCACGCGTGCGATCCCAGCTCCGAGCCGCATGTTGGACGTGGGGCAGTGCGCGACGCCCATGTCCTGCACACCGAAAGTCTCGACGTCTTCGTCGGAGAGATGCACACAGTGCGCGCACCACACGTCCTCGGCGAGCCAACCAACCTCCCCCAGATACTCGACGGGCGTGCAGCCGTAGAGCTCGCGGCAGTAATCCTCCTCCTCGACCGTTTCGGCGAGGTGCGTGTGCAGCCGCAAGCCGAGTTTGCGTGCCAGCCCCGCCGACTCCGTCATCAGCTCCCGGGTGACGGAGAACGGCGAGCAGGGAGCAACGGCGATTTCGACCCGGGCACCGTCGGCGAGCGCGGCCGCTGCGTCTGTCGCGGCGAGCGCATCGTCGCGCGACTCCACCACTGAGTCGGGCGGCAAGCCTCCATGCGACTCGCCGAGATCCATCGACCCTCGTGCCGCGACGATGCGCACACCGAGCTCGCACGCCGCGCGGATCTCCGCCTCGAGCAGGCCGGTGACGCCGGGCGGGAAGAGATAGTGGTGGTCGAACACCGTCGTGCAGCCGGAGAGGGCGAGCTCGGCGAGGCCGGCGCGCGCAGCGGCGTACTCGGCCTCCTCGTCGATCGCAGCCCAGACCGGGTACAGAGCCTTGAGCCAGCCGAAGAGGTTTTCGTCCTGTGCGCGTGCCCGCGTGAGGTTCTGCCACAGGTGGTGGTGCGTGTTCACGAGCCCCGGGGTCACGACCGCCCCGCCGAGATCCTGCACCTGGTCGGCATCGGGCTTGGCCCCTGCGCCGGCGTCCTTCACCAGGCCGCCGTCAACGAGGATCCAACCGCCCTCGTACTCCGTGCCGGCGTCGTCCATCGTCACGACGTGGCCGTTGGCGAGCAGCGTGCTCAAATCTTCAGCGGCACGATCTGGAAGCGGTCGACGTCGACGAGACCTCGATCGGTGATCTTCAGACTCGGGATCACCGACAGCCCAAGGAACGACAAGGTCAGGAAAGGCGTCGCACCCGACCAGCCGACCTCACGGGCCGCGTCGTTGCAGGCCAGGCTCTTCTCGATCACTTCAGCGAGCGGTGCGTCGGCCAGCAAGCCGGCGACGGGAAGCGGCAGCTCTGCCTTCACCTCGCCGCCGTCCACGACGACGATGCCGCCTCCCAGCTCGCCGAGCCGCTCCACCGCACGTGTCATGTCCTCGTCATCCATTCCGACGACGATGATGTTGTGCGCGTCGTGCGAAACGGTCGACGCGAGCGCGCCCCGCTGCAGCCCCGAGCCGTGGACGAAGCCGTGTCCGATGCGGCCCGTCCCGAGATGGCGCTCGATCACCGCGATCTTGGCGAGGTCATTGCCGGCGTCGGCGACGGCGAAGCCGTTCACGGTCGCCGGCTCGACCTCGACCGACGCCGTCACCACCTGGTCGGGCACGAGCCCAATCGCACGCGCCTGACCGCCTTCCCAGGGGATCTCGAAGTCCGCCGAGCTCACCGGCCGGTTGCGCACGGAGTGCTTGACCCACTCGGGGACGTCGGGCTCCGGGATCTCTTCTACCGGACTTCCGGCCTTCAGCGTCAGCTCGGGCTCGAATCGCTCCAGGTCGGGCAGGAGCAGCAGGTCGGCCTGATAGCCGGGCGCGACGGCCCCGAGATGCGAGAGGCCGTGCCAGGTCGCCGGGTTCAGCGTCGCGAGCACGAGCGCGTCCTCGGGCGCGATCCCGGCCGCGACCGCGTCGCGCACCATCGAGTTGACGTGCCCGTCCTCGGCGATGTGCTCCGGCTCGCGGTCGTCGGTGCAGAACGCCATCCGGGAGGGCCCGAACTCGGTCACGAGCGGCGCCAGCGCTCGCAGGTTCTTGGCCGCCGACGCCTCGCGGATCAGCAGCCACAGCCCC
>DASVEU010000214.1:0-21775 GCA_036380395.1 Gaiellaceae bacterium | reverse complement strand
ACACTGCCCTTCAGCTCGTGCTGCCTCTGGACCGCTTCAGCGGCAGCGCCCTCGACGTCGCGCTCGACGAAGTGCGCCGGCGATTCGGATCGACGGCGGTGACGCGCGCCGTTCTGCTCGGCCGCGAGCAGGGATTCACGGTGCCGCTCCTCCCGGATTGAGTCGACCTGGCAGCATCATCTCGGTGAAGACGCTCGAGATCGAGACGCCGTCCGGCACGGCGAACGCGCACGTGAACAGCGCAGCTGAGCCGCGGGCCGCGCTCGTCCTCGGTCACGGCGCAGGTGGCGGGGTGCAGGCGAAAGACCTCGCCGCAGCGGCGCGTGTCGCACACTCGGTGGGAATGAGCGTCGCGCTCGTCGAGCAGCCCTATCGGGTCGCCGGTAGGCGTACACCGGCACCCGTACGTCAGCTCGATGCAGCGTGGACGGCGGTGATCGACCATCTGCTTGCGGGCGAGCTGCGCGGTTTGCCGCTCCTCGTCGGTGGTCGGTCCGCCGGTGCGCGTGTCGCGTGTCGGACTGCGGAGGCCGTGGGCGCGATCGGAGTGCTCTGCCTTGCGTTCCCGCTGCAGCCTCCACGCCGGTCAGGCGCCACGCCTGCGCAGAGCCGTCTCGCGGAACTCGATGCGGTGACAGTCCCGACGCTCGTCGTGCAAGGGGCGCGAGATCCGTTCGGAATGCCGCCGGCCACGGAGCCGCGCACGGTGGTGCAGGTCGCAGGCGATCACAGCCTGCGCACCGATCTTGCGGCAGTGGGTGAGGCGGTACGAGCCTGGCTTCATCGTGTTGTGTCATAGACGGATTCGGTATCGGCGCTCGGCGACGCGAATACCGGGGCCGAGCCGGACCCGCACGATCGCCGTGACAGGGCCGCGCAGGCGGCCGCGGTAGCGCAACGCGAGGACGGCTCGGGCTCCGGGAAGCAGTGCACGCCGGGCGGGAGGACTGAGGCGGGCCAACTGGTGACCGCGTCGCACGAGCAATGCAGTGACGCGGCCGCGGAGTTGGACGGTGACGTTGCCGCGGTTCGCGATTGAAACGACCATCAACCGCGCATTGCCTCGCCGATGGAGGCTAAGACCGCCGAGTGTGACGTGTCGCACGATGCGCCCGGGCACGACCATCCTGACGCGGACCCCAAGGCGCACCTGCACGTTGACGCGAGCGCCGCGCAGCGGGCGCGTCGTCAGTAGAACGAGGAGCTGATGGTTGCCGGGCTCCGCGCGTCGGGGCGGCCCTGCTCGGAGTGTCAAGATCGCGCTCTCGCCCGAGCGAAGCAATAGGTGTGCCGGCACGATCTGGATCCACGTCCTCGCCACCGTTTGCCGATCGAGTGTCCGCCGCGTCGCGTCGACGGCGACCCGCTCAGCACCATCGTTTCGCAGCTTGATCGTTTTCGAGCCGGGCGCCGCAAGTGCGACTCGCGCGGGTGAGACCGAAAGCGCGACGCGCGACCGGTCGGCGCCCGCCCCCTTCGCGGAAGGGGCGGGCGCCAGCACGAGGGCGGTCAGGCCCGCGAGTGCGAGGACCTGTCTCAACGAGCGACGGCAGTGAATGTCACGGTTGCCGCGTAGTGGCCGGTCGCAACGAGTGGCAATGGGGAGGAGAAGCCGATGTTGGTCGCCCAAGCATCTCCGCCCGCTGCGCTCGACGCGGCCTTCGTGCCGACGGTCAACCCGGTCGCCGGACTGATCGGAATCGGAACGAGAGCGCCTCCGGTCAAGCCGCCTCCCAGCACTCCGCCGGCCGGTGCCGTCGCCGACAGCGCCAGCGGAAGGTCTGTCGGAGCAAAGGCGGTCCGAGCGACGACGAGCGCGTAGCCGGCCGTGTTGTTGCTCGACACGGTGACCCGCTCGGGAAGAGGCGCAGGTCTATCGCCGGACGTGAACGTGCCGAAGTTGAGCGAGGGACGGTCGAGGGACACGGAGAGGACGGAAGCCACGTCGAGGCCGACGTTCACGGAGCCGGTTGGCCCTGAGGAAGGCGTGCCCGCGCACGAGTGCTCCGGGGAGGCGGAGTTCCGGGGCGTCGGCGTGTCCGCCGCGAAGTCCGTCGCGTTGTCGCCCGTGTCGGTGCAACTGCCGTCCGCGCGAAGCGCGGCCGACGTGTTGGAAAGCCCCGCCGCCGAGCCCGCACCCTCGAAGTCGCTCGCGCTGCCGTAGCCGACGAGGTCCTCCACGAGCGGGTCGGCCGAGCAGCTCCCGGCCGAAGCGCCGCACGTGATTGCGGCGGCACCACGAACGAGGGCGATCTTCCCGCTGGTGCCGCCCAGGTTGCTCGTGCCGGTCGCGTCCGGGGACGGAAGGACGGCGCCCACGTCAGCGTTCGATGCGAGCTGAACCAGGTAGTAGCGGCCGGGCGCGATCGTCCCCGAAAGTGCGGTCGTCTGCCAGGTCGTTCCCGCGGCGGTGGCGTATTGCACGGTCCAGCCCGACAAGTCGACGGCGCCGGATCCGGCGTTGAAGAGCTCGACGTAGTCGTTTCGGAAGGTGGCGCCCGCGTTTCCGCCGCCGCCGTAGATCTGACTCACTACTACGCCCGATGCGCCGGCACCGGCGGCCGTGGGGAAGAGGGCCAGTGCTGCGACGAATGCGAGCAGCAGGACTCTTGACATGTGTGCTCCGATCGTTGAGGAACGAATCGCTGTTCGTCATAGATCAGGGCGGAGGCGAGCGAAAGTGTCCGTGAACGTCCGGCGCAATCTCTGCGCGCTTTGGTTACACCGTGCTCGAGTGAGGCGACTACGTGTGGATGACGCGACGCACGCCGACGAGCCGCGCCCCGTAGGACGAGCGTCCCAGCTTGACGACCTGGACTCGGGTGCCGGAGTGCGGTGCGTGCACCATGCGCCCGAGGCCGATGTAGATGCCGACGTGCCCGAGTCCTGAAAAGAAGAGCAAGTCGCCGGGCTTCATCCTGGCTCGCGCTACGCGACGGCCCTGGTCGTAAAGCGCGTACGAGCTGTGTGGGAGCTCAATGCCGAGCCGGCCGTAGGCCCAGTCGACGAGCCCGGAGCAGTCGAAGCCGCCGGCAGGCGAGGAGCCTCCCCATCGATAAGGCACGCCGACCGCTCTGACCGCGATCGCGGCCGCGCGCTCGCCGACGGTCGGCTTCGGAACCGCAGGGATCGGATCGTGCCGAGTCAATGTCTGCGGAGCGACAGCCGCGGCTGCATCCTCGTGCGGGAAAGCGGAGGCGCAGCCGAAGACGATCGCGACAAATACGAACGTCAGCAGGGGGCTGCGGAAGGCGGTCGGCATGGAGGAGAGAGAACGACGGGCCGCACATCAGGTGAGTGCGCGGCCCTAGGCCTGTTCTTAAGCGTCGGATCGTAGTGAGAAAACCAGCTCTGTCTACCCCCTTTGGTCTCGTGGCATCAGCTACAACCGCCACGAAGGCCTGAAACAAAGAGAGAGACCGCGTTCGCCGCGGCTGACATGCGCGGTTTACCCCACGATCGGCGGAGCTGATGCACCCCGTGATCCGCTTCCGAGGCGGGCCGTCAAGGCGCTAACCGTTCCGTTCGGGCGTCGCTAGGGGTGGTTGTCGAGCGGATCCCAGAGTGGGATCGCCGCGGTCTCCTCGTATGCCATTCCGTGTGGGTAGCTGATCAGCTCGACGTCCGTTCCGAACGGGTCGTGGAAGTAGTTGATCGACTGCCCGGCCGCGGGGCCGTCCGTCAGCGTGACCGGGCCGAACAGTTTCGTTCCTGCGTTCGTCTGCAGGTACTCGACGCCCTTGTCGATGTGGCGGACGTAGAAGGCGATGTGGTGGCCGCCCCAATCGGAGTTCCGCCGGAACGTTTGATCCTGATCCGGGGATGTGTACTGGAAGAGCTCGATGTTCGGCCCATTGCCGCCGCGGAGCATGCGGATCTGCTGCACCACGGCACGGGGGTGCACATCCACGAGTTGCGTCATGAAATCGCCGGTCGGATCGCTGAACGGCCCGAATGTGAGCGGGTTGCTGAACCCAAGCTTCTGTTCGAGCCACGAGGCCGCCACGTCGACGTTCGGAACGGTGAAGCCGACGTGGTCGATGCCGAGCAGCCCGGGCACGTTCGTGACGACTGAGTCGGCACCGTTCAGCTTCGGCGACCAGAGCGGCTTGACGCTCGGCACCTGGTACGCCATCCCATCCGGGTAGCTGATGAACTCGATGTAGCCGCCCCAGGGCGTCTGGAAGTACTGGATCGTCTGCCCGGCAGCCGGTCCCTGAGTGAGCGCGAACGGGCCTGCCGGCATTTTGCGCACGCCCTTCCCGACCATGTACTCGACCGCCGTGTCGATGTCTGTGACGTAGAAGGCAACGTGGTGGCCGGACCAGTCGGAGTTCTTCGGCATATCGTGCCGCTGCCCGTCCGGCGCGGTGTACTGGAACAGCTCGATGCTGGCGCTATGGCCGATGCGAAGCATCGTGATCTGGTCGATCGACGTCGTCTCCGCGACGTCGACGACGCTCGCAACGAAGGGCCCTGCCGGTAACGGGCCGAACGTCAGTGGCGCGACTCCGCCCAGCACATCCTCGAACCACTCGATTGCCTGGTTGATGTTCGGGACGGTGATACCCACGTGGTCCAAGCCCACGAGTCCCAGCTCCCCGCGGCCGACGCCCGCGAGCGCGCGCTCGGCTGCGGCCTGCGCGCCGGCGACGCCGACAAGCGGAGCAGCCACCGCGGCGCCGAGCACAGCTGCGCCTTTCGTCAGAAACTCCTTCCGCGGCATGCTCGCGTTGTGGTTCACGCGTCACCCTCCCCTCGGTCGGTCTCGTGCACTCTGTCATGTCGGCTATCTTCGCGCCGCCACCAGCGGCGAGAAACGAACAGTCTCCGCCGCGGCCGACATGCGCGGCCGCGGCCGCTACGGCCTCGAATCGAAACCGAGTCCTCGCAAGTCATCATGGACTCGAACCCGCGCTTTACCCCCGTGATCCGCTTGCGAAGAGGGCCGCCAAGACCCTGACCGCCCGGCGATGACGTTCGGCGCCTCCCCACGCGGGAGGTCGCAAGCGCACCGCGATGACGACGAGAACGAGGAGGAGGAGCGGCGCAGCGCCGTAGTGGACTCCGTCCATCACTGCCGGCGTCGTCAAGCCGTGAAACGGATCCGCGGGAACGAGCGTAAAAGCGAGCACGACGCAGGCGAACACGCCCGCGAATGTGAGCACGGCGTCATCGAGGAACGCGAGGAACGGAACGAACCACGCCGCGTACCACGGAAGTAGGTACGGAAGCGACAACGCGATCAGGAACAGTGCGATCCCCCATTCCGCGATCGGCGCTCTCGCGCCCGCTTCCCTTATGCGTCGAACGAGTCGCCACAGGAGGACGGCGAAGAGCAGCGGGAATGCCGCTTCCGCGACGACGCTTGCGTCGTGTCCTGCTTGCGTGCCGGCAACAAGAGCAACGAACGTCTGCGCGTCTCGGGCGACGAAATGCGAGGGACTGGCCCAAGACTCGATTCCTCCCAAGCTCGCGAACGGCGCCGTCGGGTGCGACACCGAGAAGAATGCTCCTACCGCCGCAACGATGAGCGCAGCGATCACGAGAAGGTGGAGTACAAGAGTTCGGACGCCGCGCGGACGAGCGAGCCACGCAAACCACAGCAGGAGTACCGGCAGCATCACAGTCTTGATCAGGCAGGCGAGCGTGATCAGTACGGTGATCGCAAACGCGCGCGCCGACCTGCCGCGCGGCCGCGTCACGACACATGCGCACGCTGCTGCAAGCAGCGCAGCAATCGGCGCGTCGACGTGACCGCCGCCGACCGTGTGCAGGACGACCACCGGATTCAGGCCGACGAGCGCGACGGCGAACGCTGCACGTTCAGGACGGATCTTCCGTGCGGTGAGTGCGACAAGACCGGTGGCAGCCGCGAGCGAGACTCCTGCGAGCACCTTGAACGCGAGGATCGTTCCATCCACCGAACCCGCCCACGCGCGCGCGAGCCCTGCGCTTGCCAGTGTGAACAGCGGACCGTAGTGCGAGCGTGTATGAAGCCATTGCACGGACGTCACGGCGACGAAGCGATCGTGCGGGAATGCCGACAGAGTCGTGAAGTAGGGATTGCCGCCGTATAGCGCCTCGATGCGTCCATAGGCCGCGTACGTGTAGACGTCCCGCGAAAGGAGCAGCGGACCTGCGACGACGATGAGCAGGCTGCAAGACGCTGCGGTCAGCACGGCGGCAAGGCGGATCCTCCTCGACCACGCCTCGAGGACCACGACCGCGAACGCCGCGACCGCGACGACGAGGAGCACCCACGCGACCACCGTCAGTCCTCGGCGTCCAACATCGGCGAGGCTCGCTGCATTTGCAAGCAAACGCGCCCAGGTCGGAGAGGTCGCGCCGTTCGGCAGCAGAACCGTGAGCGGCGAGTTCGGAGCGCCTGCGACGACCGCCATCGCGAGGTAGGCGGCGACGAGAGTTGCCAGCGCGATCTTCGCGCGGCGGGACGTCTGTTCAGGCACGGTGACGCACCTGACAGTTTGCGTCGACTCGCAGGAGCCGCGCCAGCAAGAAGCGATGGCGGGCGGCGAACCCATAGGCCAGCTCGGTGACACCGGGAAACGCCGCGAAGAGGGCGGCGAGCGGGCGGCCGCCGGGAAGCAGTCGCGCGAGGGGTCCGGCGGCTGCGCCCGCCGAGAAGAGCCTCCCGCCAGCGCGGACTAGATGCCATGAATCAAGACGTGCGTCGGGAGCGATCGGTGCGAGCAGGCGCGACCCCTCCTCGCTCTGGATCGCAACCGAACGCACGCGCTTCCCCCGATCCCAGGCGAGGATCTTGTCGAGCGACCACCTGCAGAAGCCGCAGTCCTCGTCGTACAGCAGGACACTCTGCGCCGTACGGCTCAACGAGCGATCTCTCGCGGGGCCGGGGTGGGTGCCAGTGTGCGGCGGGTCCAGTCGACGACGACCGGCCAATTGACGAACACGATCAGGACAGTCAGCGCTTGCGCCGAGTAATCGAGGCCAAGCGCGATTCGAATCGCCACGTGCATCGTCAACACCGCCGGAATTAGGAGCCAACGCAGTCTCGGCACGAAGAGGACGAGCGGAAAGGACGTCTCGAGGAGAAGCGCGCCCGCCGCAAACAGGTGCGCGAGCAGAGGACGGTCGGCGATGAACAGTGCGAAGCCGTTCGGATGCGGTTGCGCGTACAGGATCCAGCGGAGATTGTCGCTTGTTACCCAACCGAATCCCGAGTAGCGCCACTTCTGAACTGAAGCGAAGAAGTACGCGAGCGCGATGACGATCATCGCGCTTCGGATCGGCCAACCGTAGCGTTCGCCGAACGCCATCTGGTTCGGTGCGCGCACGGCCCAGACGTCGCCGGCTGCGCGTCCGGCGGCGATGATGACCGCGAGGCACAGCATCAGCAGCGCATCGCGTACCATCACGCGGCCCGTGCTGTTGAGCATCCCGTTCAGGATCAACCCACAGACGAGGGCAACCGGAAGAGTGATACGGAGTGCGAGGCCTAGGCCGGCGGCGAGCGCAGCGGCGATGCCGAGGGTCTGCAACGCCGAAGCGAGGTCGGGGGACGGCATGTGCGCGAAGACGTCCATGTAGAAGTGCGGCAGGAAGCGGACGTGGCGTGCAGCGAGCGCGTCGTAGTCGTGGGCGGAGAGGCGGTACGCGAGCAGTAGGCAGATCCCGATGCGAACCCCGGCGAGGCGCCTGGCGTCTTCCGGCGCGAAGATCCAGCGCTCAACTCTGTGCACGTACGCCTTTTGCCGTGCACGTGGCGACGAGCGTCCGGTAAGGAGGCGCCGCTTGAGAGCCGAGGCGGTCCGAGAGTAGACGTTCGACGTGATAGATCCGCACGTCGGTCGCCGGCCCGAATCGAGCCGTTGCGCTTCGTAGAAGCGGGACACACGCCGTGTGCGGTCCGATCGTGTAGTCCGCGACGACAAGGCCGTGGTCCTCGACGACGGCTTCCCAGTAGCTCTCGACGGGGCCGCGGAGCCGGCTGAAGAGCTCCCAGTTCGAAAACGGCCAGAGGTTCAGGGGCGCCAGCGCACATACCACGACCATCCCGACCAAGATGGCGACGAACGGTCGGGCATAACGCGGTGCCGCGCCCATCAACCAGCTATTCCAACAGTTCGAGCACTCGCAGCGACGGCGGAACCGCGGACGATGACGCCTGCGCCCCGCAGCGCGCTCGCGGGCTCCGCGATGAGCAGGCGGGCGCGCTGAAAGCTGCGGCCTCCGCGCCTCCCCTGAAGCACGGGAGCGACGGGACTCGAACTCGCGCTTTATCCCCGTGATCCGGTTACGCGAGGGGCCGCCGTCAATCCGCTAGGCGTCCTGGGTTGGCGCTAGAGGCTCCGGTAGCCCCATCGTCGTGCCGCCCGCCTCCCCGGCCTCCGGGTACAGCACCAGTGTCCAGAAGGGCTGTCGATCAAAGTCCCTTGCCGGAAGCATTGTGTTGCGCCGGCTTTGTAATGTCTGCCACGTTGTGACACGATGACGCCGAGCAAGGGATGCCGAGCTGGTCGTTCGAGAAGCACCCTTGCTCAATCGAACGCGTTGAGGGCGCAGGCGGCGAGTGTTCCTCGATGTTGAGCTCCGCCAACGCGTTCCGTATCTCCAGATATCGGTCGACGAGGGGAGACTTGATGACGTCGCTGAGTACGCGGATCTTGGGACTGGTCGTCGGCGTTGCAGTGGTCGCCGCAGTCGGGGCAGCTACCAGCCGCAACGCTCAGGCGGTCCTTCCGCCGTTACCGAACACAGTTCAGCAGTGGAACAAGATCGCCGAGGATACGGTGCTCGCGTCCGGAGCGTTCCAGGGCGAGGGCGAGATCTATATGGGTTACGAGTCGTTGGCCGTTTACGATGCGGTCGTCGCGATTCAGGGCGGGTTCGAGCCGTACGGACCTGCGATCAGTGCACCTACCGGAGCTTCACTCGATTGCGCGGTTGTCGAAGCTGCTTATAGGACGCTGCGCCATTACTTCTCGACATTCCCGGCGCTGGTGGCGAGCCTCGACGGGTACTACTCCGAGGCACTGTCACCCTCGAACTTGAACGGATGCACAGGCGATGCGGGCAAAGGAACGAGCGTCGGATTGGCGGCCGCGAACAGCATCATCGCCCTTCGTACCGGAGACGGGCGGATGACACCGGTTGGTACGACGTCGTCGTTTGAAACGAAGACCCCCGGCCCAGGAGTGTGGCGTCTTACACCACCCGCGTTCTTGGTCCCGCAAACGCCGTGGCTCGGGTCGGTACAACCCTTCCTGCTGAAGAGCCCGGGACAATTCCGGCCTGAACCTCCGATCCCGCTCTCCAGCACAGAGTGGGTTCGGCAGTTCAACGAGGTCAAGGCCTTTGGCGGGGTGACTAGTACGGTTCGTACCTCGGACGAGACTGCGACTGCAAGGTTTTATACGGCGAATGTGATCCGGCAATTCAACGGGGCGGCTCGTGACCTCGCCACCGCCCGTGGGCTAGGCGAACTCGAGACGGCACGGCTGGTGGCCATGGTCAACACCGTCAGCGCCGACGCTCTGATGTCTGTGCTCAACGCCAAGTACCGATTCCTCTTCTGGCGGCCTGTGACCGCGATCGATCCGACCGCGGTGACGGCAGACGGCTTCGGACCGGTACCTGGGTTCGATGACGGCAACCCCGCGACTATTGAAGAACCCGGTTGGCGGCCCCTGGTCACGACGCCTAATCATCCCGAGTACCCGGCCGCGCACGGCACGAATACGTCCGCCATGGCCGAGGTCTTTAGCGAATTCCTGGGCACTGACGACATCGATCTCGACATCCACGGCTTCGACGCCGCCGGGCTCCCTGGGAACCTGGATGCTGTGCACCACTTTGACACGGCAGACCAGCTCCGGGAGGAGGTCATCAACGCGAGACTCTGGGGCGGCATCCACTACCGCCGGTCCAGCGAGGTAGGCGTCCATCTCGGACTCAAGGTCGCCCGCTACGGCCTCAACCACGCGTTCAGACCAGTCAGCTAATTCTCAAGAGCGAGGCGCGGCCGTGTCGGCCGCGCCTCGCTCGAGCTCGCCGAAGCGTCCAACAGCCCGCAACAAGACAGGATCGCGGTGCCCCGAACGTTCACCCTTCGAAGCCTGAAATCCGCCCGGCACCTTCGGTACCGCCGGGTCCGCCGCCGGAGTCGGGGACGCAGCAGTTGCCAGTTTGCGCCACCAGGCTGAGGAGTAAACAGCGGGAGCGACGGACTCGACAGGCTCGACAACGCCGAGAGACGTGGCGACGCGTTCCTCGTGCACGACCCGACGGCAAACGCAATCGCGTTGTGGGGTCGCAGAGAGCCGAGCAATCGCCGCCGTGGCCGACATGCGCGGCCGCGGCTCACGTCGGGAGCGGATCGAAACGAGAGAGCGGGAGCGACGGGACTCGAACCCGCGACCTCCGGCGTGACAGGCCGGCGTTCTAACCAACTGAACTACGCCCCCAGTGGTCGACCAGTCTACCTCGCTTCCCAGAGATCCGAGACCGCGAGTAGCCTGCCGACATAGTGACCAAGGTTGATCTGATCGTCCTCGGCTTCGTTGTCCTCACGGCCTTCATCGGCTGGAAGAAGGGGCTGATCGCAAGCGCTCTGTCTCTCGCCGGCGTGGTCTTAGGTGCCTGGCTGGGATCGAGGCTTGCGCCGCAGCTTCTCCAGGACGGAACTCATTCTCCCTACACGCCGCTGGCGGCTCTGGCCGGCGCGGCCGTCGGCGCGATTCTGCTCGAAACGCTTGGAACGCTGGCCGGATCGGCGCTCCGCTCGAAGGTGCGGAGGCCGAAGCTGAGCACGTTCGACGCCACGGGCGGGCTCGTCCTCGGGGCGCTCGCCGGGCTGGCGGTCGTGTGGGTGCTCGGGGCGGTGGCGCTCCTGCTCCCAGGGCAGACGGACCTTCGGCGCAGCGCACAAGGCTCGGCTTTGCTGCAACGGCTGAACAAGTTCATCCCGCCGACAGAAGTCCTGAATGCGCTGGCGCGCATCGACCCGTTTCCGGCGATCACCGGCCCGTCGGCGACGGTCGCGCCGCCGGATCCGCGCCTCGCGCACGCCGTCGGTGTTCGCCGTGCGGCGCCCAGCGTGGTGCGCGTGCTCGGGATGGCTTGCGGAGTTGGTGTAGAGGGCACCGGCTGGGTGGCGCGACCGAATCTGATCGTGACCGCGGCTCACGTGGTCGCCGGACAGAACGACACTGTGGTCGAGCTGCAATCGGGGGGGCGACTGCCGGCGGACGTCGTCGCGTTCGACCGTCGCAACGACGTCGCAGTGCTGCGTGTGCAGGAGCTGGGGCTTCGTGCTCTACCGCTGGTCTCCGCGAGGTCGGGAGCTCCCGTTGCAGTGCTGGGCTTCCCGGAGAACGGGCCTTTCACCGCGACTCCTGCGCGTATCGGCCACACGTCGACGGTGCTGGCGGAAGACGCGTATGGAGCAGGACCTGTGACGCGCAGGATCACGTCGTTGCGAGGACGCGTCAGGCATGGGGATTCGGGCGCGCCGGCGGTCGATGCGCACGGCGCCGTGCAGACGACGATCTTTGCGGCTCGTCTCCGCTCCACAGGAGGTTTCGGAGTCCCGACCGACGTCGTTCGCGCCGATCTCGACGCAGCAGGCCAGCCGGTCTCGACCGGCGACTGCGCTCCCTAGCGGAGGCTCAGCATGGGCAAGCTGATCTACTCGGCGATCGCGTCGCTCGACGGGTACGTGGCGGACGAAGCGGGCAAGTTCGACTGGGCCGAGCCGGACGAGGAGGTGCACCGCTTGGTCAACGATCTCGAGCGGCCCGTCGGTACGTACCTGTACGGGCGTCGAATGTACGAGGTGATGGCTTACTGGGAGACGGCGCACGCCCTCCCGGACCAGCCGCCGTTCGTCCGGGACTTCGCGGAGATCTGGCAGGCAGCCGACAAGATCGTGTACTCAAAGACGCTGGAGACGGCGGCCACCGCGAGGACGCGGATCGAGCGAGACTTCGACCCTGAGACGGTCCGGCAGCTGAAAGCGTCAGCGGAACGTGACATCACCGTGGGCGGTCCCGACCTCGCCGCCCAGGCGATCCGGGCCGGGTTGGTCGACGAGCTCCAGTTGTTCGTCGCGCCCGCCGTGGCGGGAGGCGGCAAACGGTCGCTCCCCGATGATGTCCGCCTGAAGCTCGAATTGCTCGACGAACGTCGTTTCGGTAGCGGCGTGGTCTACCTCCGCTACCGCATCTAGTCGACGAGCAGTTCCAGGACGCGCAGCGGCCGACGGAACGGCGCGACGAGATACACGCCCGCGGCGCGCTCGCGTGAAGCGGCGATCAATTCGCGTGCATGAGCGAAGCCGACGTCGGCGGCATCGGAGCCTGCTCGCTCGAGCTCGTCCTGCAAGGCTTGTGGAACGAGGATGCCCGGCACCTCGTTGTGCAAGCGCAGCGCGAGCCGGTGGCTCGTCAGCGGAAAGACTCCGACGAGAACCGGGATCGGCCACTTGCCGCCCAGTCGCTCGACGAAGCGGTCGAGAGGGTCGGCGTCGAACACGATCTGCGTCATCGCGAACTTGGCGCCCGCTTCGAGCTTCTTCTCGAAGCGGTCCAGCTCGACGTCCAGGTCGTCGGGTGTCGGATTGACGGCGACCCCGGGGAAGAACGACGTTGGCGCATCGATCGGGCGGCCGTTGAAGTCTTCGCCGCGGTTGAGGTTCGTCATCAACTGGGTGAGCCCGATCGAATCGATCTCGTACACGCCGCGCGCTCCGGGATAGTCACCGACCTCCGGCGGATCGCCGGTGACCGCAAGCACGTTGCGCACACCCTCGGCCTGCGCTCCCAGCAGCATGGACTCGAGGCCCATCACCGACCAATCCCTCGTCGTCAGGTGCGGGATCGTCTCGATTTCGGCACGACGCTCGATCGTCGCCGAGACCATCAGCGAGCTCATTCCGGCACGAGCCGTGGCATTGTCGTTGACATCGACCCAGCCGACGCGTCCGGACTCCTTCAGCGTGCTCGCAACCTCGAGGAGCCCTGCGCTGTTACCGCCGAGCGGCGGGTCGAGCTGGACGGAGACGACCCACTCGCCTGCTGCCAGCGCACGTGAAAGCCCCGTCTCCTTCTGTTCCTCCCCGAGCGCGACGACGAGCTCCGGAGTGTCGAACACGAGCGGCGCTCGCGGCTTGCGCTCGTCCTCCACGGCAGATCGGATTGCCGCGATCTCGGCGGGAGTCGTACCGCAGCAACCGCCGATCACCTTCGCGCCGAGATCGCGTGCATGTGCTGCGAACTCGCCGAAGTACTCCGGCGTGGCGTGGGGGTAGATGACGCGGCCGGCGGTCAAGCTCGCAAGGCCGACGTTCGGAAGCGCCGCGAGCGGCTTGCCGTTCTTGCCCATCTGCTCGAGGGCGGCGAGGGCGGCGAGCAGGCCGGCGCCGTGATTGGCGCCGATCGCTGCGACGTCGAGCTCCGTCAGCCGTGCGGCTGCCTCGGCGGCAGTCACGCCGGCAAGCGTTTCGGCGCTCTCGTCGAACGTCAGGAGTGCGACGATCGGCAGGCTCGACGCGCTGCGCACTGCCTCGATGGCGTCGACCGCTTCTTCCAAGTCGTAGAACGTCTCGACCATGAAGAGGTCGACGCCGCGCCCGTCGAGGACGGCAGCTTGCTCGGTGAAGAGCTCGCGACGTACTCGCGAGGTCGCCGGCTCGCCGAGCGGCCCGATCGATCCGCCGATGAAGACGTCGCGCCCGGTCATCTCCCTGGCGTCGCGCGCGAGCTTGACGCCGGCGGAGTTGATCGGCTCCAGATCGTCCTCCAGGAAATGGTGTGAAAGCTTGCGACGGTTCGCCCCGAAAGTGTTCGTCTCGATCAGCTCCGCGCCGGCATTGATGAAGCTGACGTGCAGGGACACGACGGCGTCAGGCGCCCGGAGATTCGCCTCCTCCGGGCTACGGAGCCGAGGGACCGCTGCGGAAAGCAGCGCACCCATGCCGCCGTCGCCCACGATCACGGGCCCACTCTGGAGGCGCTCTAGGAAGCGGTTGCGGGTCTGGCTTTGCGCAGGCACTTCGTCTCCTTCCGAACTCGCTCGACACATCCCCCCGGGCTTGCGCCCGGCCGGGTTTGGCACCTTGCCGCGAAGGCAGGTTGCCGAGGCTTCACAGGGCCGGTTCCCTCAGCCTCTCTCGATGCGGAGCGGGACGTTGCCCGCTTCCGGTACGGAGTATAGGCAGGGGGCCCGTCGCGACCCGTGTCCAGAAAACGCAAGAGGGGCCGCCGCCTGGCCCCTCCTGGGTCTCCTATGGAAGGAGATCTTCCGAGGTTGCCCCCGCCGCATCGGGGCCCATCTCGGTTATGCCTTCTGACTATCGCGGGGAGGGGGCACTTGATCCATCACCCGTTCTCGGTTGACTGGCCCGGTTCACGGAAGATTTCGCCTCGCGGGCGGCGCTAAAGGGGGAAGGATCTCCTGCCGATTCCCGTCTTGACTCCAGGGCCAGGGACTGACGGCAATCATCCCTGCGGCTTGCGGAGTACCGGCGGCGGCGGACGAGGACTCCGCCGCCACCTTCATTTCTAGGTCTCGTGGATTACTCGGCCTTCCATGCCGCCGGCGACCGTGACCACCTGGCCGGTGACATGGCCGGACAGGACCGGTGAGGCCAGCACCACGACCTGGTTGGCGACGTCTTCGGGTTGGGCGACCTTGCGCAGCGCCATCGTCCGGGAGATGCGGCGTACCTGTTCCTTCGAGACATGTCCTCGGGTCATCGCGGACTCGGTCCAACCCGGCGCGACGGCGTTGACGCGCGCCTGCGGGCTCTTGCGCACGACTTCGTTCTTCAGGCTGAGCAGGAGGCCGCCGAGGATCGCCGATTTCGCGGCGGCATAGTCGGCGTGACCTGCCTCGCCGACGATGCCGGCCGTCGAGCCGACGAGGATCAGCGCGCCGTCGCCTTCGAGCTGGCCAAGGAAGCCGCGTGCCGTGAGGAAGGTTGCAGTCAGGTTTGCGTCGAGCGTGGCGCGCCACCGTTCGAGCGGGAGCTCCCACACAGGCAGGTCCTCCGAGGGCCACACGCCCGCGACTGCGGCGCAGACGTCGAGGCCGCCGGCCGTGGCGAACATGCTGTCGACCTCATCCTCCCGGGTCAGGTCGGCGCCGACAACGGCGGCGCCACCGCCCAGTTCCCCGGCGAGCTGCTCCGCGCGCTCCTTGCCACGGTGGTAGTGCACGACCACGTCCGCTCCCGCCGCGGCAAAGGCCCGCGCGCAGGCGGAGCCGATCCCGCCTGAGGCTCCTGTCACGAGCACGCGCTTCCCCGCCAGCCCCGTTTCCATCTGTGGGATTCTCCCTGTTATGCGCGAGCAGATGACCTGGGAGGATCTCGGCACGGCGGTCGACGACCTCGCGGCGCAGATCCGGGCTGACGGTTTCGGTCCGGACGCGGTGCTTGCGCTCGCCCGCGGTGGCCTGGCGTGCGCGGGCGCACTCGCGTACGCGCTCGGCGTGAAGAACATGGCGACGCTCAACGTCGAGTTCTACACCGGCGTCGACGAGCGGTTGGACGAGCCGCTGCTGTTGCCGCCGGTGCCGGATCTCGCCCTGCTTCGTGCCGAACGGTTGCTCGTCGTCGACGACGTCGCTGACACGGGCCGCACGCTGGCGCTGGCCAGTGAGTTCTGCTTGCAACACGGTCCGGAGGTACGGACCGCAGTTCTCTATGAGAAGCCGCAGAGTGTCGTCCGCTGCGATTTCGTCTGGCGGCGGACCGACCGCTGGATCAACTTCCCGTGGAGCACGCCCGCTCCTGTTGCGGCGGGCCAGGCCGGTTCGTGAAGGTCTTCATCGTCAGCGACATGGAGGGCGTCGCCGGGATCGTCAAGTGGCAGCAGACGGACGGGACGAAGGAGAAGCGCTCCTATCACGAAGGACGCGAGCTCTATACGGAGGAGATCAACGCGGCCGTGCGGGGTGCCCGTACCGGCGGTGCGACTCAGATCCTCGTTATGGACTGCCACGGCGCCGGCGAGGAGTGGACCTTCAACTCCCTCATTCCGGACAAGCTCGATCGCGGTTGCGAGTACGTGGTGCAGAACGACTGGACCGAATACACGGAGTTTCTCGAGCAGGGCTGCGACGCCGCTCTCTTCGTCGGCATGCACGCGAAAGCCGGTACGCCTGACGGGGTCCTGAGTCATACGGTCTCCGGGCAAGCCTGGCGTGAATTGCGCTTCAACGGCGTCCCGGTGGGAGAGACGGGGATCAACGCGGCACTCTGCGGGCAGTGGGGCTGCCCAGTGTTGCTCGTCACAGGCGACGAGGCGGTGTGCCGCGAGGGCGCGGAGCTGCTCGGATCAGGGCTGACAACGGTCGCGGTGAAGAAGGGCCTCGGCCGCTTCAGCGCCCGGCAAGTCCCGCCGTTGCGCGCGCGGGAGATGATCGAGGACGGTGTGAGGCGTGCGCTGCGGGATCTTTCGGCCGTGAAGCCGTATGACCCCGGCCGTCCCTGCGAGATCACGATCGAGTTCATGACGCCCGACCGAGTGGTCGAGTACCGCAACCGCCGCGGTGTCGAGCAGGTGAACGACCTGACGCTCTCGTCGAAGGCCGACGACTGGTGGTCGGCCTGGAGCCAGTTCTACTTCTGACGCGAGTTACGCCGGAACGATCTCGAGCTCGTCGAGCAGAGTGAAATAGGCCTTCGCGAACGGCGACTCTCGTGTCCGTTCGCGCACCTCGTCCCAGTCGACCTGTTCGCGCAGCGCGCGAGCCAGCTCGAGGACGCTCGAGAAGTCGGGCTCCTGTTCCTTGAGCGCGAGGAGCTTCTGTACGAGCACGTCCTCGAGTGCGGCCACCTTCATCCGCATGGCGTGGACCTCGAGCTCTTCGGCGCGTTCGAAGGTGCCGTCGTCGATCGGGCCGTCGTGAGGGTCGAAGATCAGGTCGATCAGGACGCCGTCGTCGTAGGCCTTCAGCAGCCAGCCCTCAGGCGGCGTCTCGGTGCGCATCCCTGCGTCGGCGAGTGTCCTCCGGGCGCGCTCCGCATCCTCGGGCTTGACCAGAAAGTCGACGTCGTGCTCTGTTTTCGGCGCGCCGCGGGCCCAGCAGGCGAGGCCGCCGCCCAGGACGAATGGGACTCCCGCCCCCTTCAGGGCGCCGCCCGCCTTCTTCATCGCGGCCAGGAGCCGCTCGAATTCCCGTTCCTGGTCGGTGTTCACGCGGGGCGGTTTCCCGTCCGGGCCGGATGTGGAACATCAAGCCATGGTGAGGATCGCCGCAGCCGGGGATGTGCACGCCTCCGAGGCGACCCGTTCGCGTATCGCGGAGGCGTTCGCCGCCGTCGAGCGCGAGGCGGATCTCGTCCTGCTGGCCGGCGATCTGACGACGCAAGGTGAGCCCGAGCAGGCCGAGGCGCTCGCCGAGGCGACGCGCAGCCTGCGTGTGCCGGTTGTCGCGGTGCTCGGGAATCACGATCTCCATTCCGGCCACGGCGAGCAGATCTCATCGATCCTGGTTGAGGCCGGCGTGCGCATGCTCGATCGCGAGGCGATCGTGCTCGAGCTCGTCGGCCGGGAGATCGGTGTGGCGGGTACGAAGGGTTTCGTCGGAGGTTTCAGCGGCTCGCAGCTGCCGGACTTCGGGGAACCGCTGCTTCGCCGGGTATACGCGGAGACGACCGAAGAGGTCGATGCCATCCGTCGCGGCCTGCAGGAGATCGCGCATTGCCCGATCCGCATCGTGCTCCTGCACTACGCGCCGACGTCGGACACGTTGCACGGCGAGCCGGAGGGGATCTGGACGTATCTCGGCAGCGACCGCCTTGCGACCCCCATCGCCGAGTACCGTCCGGACGTCGTCCTGCACGGCCACGCCCACAGCGGCAGCTTCGAAGGCGCGATCGGCGGCGTACCGGTCTACAACGTCGCCGTCCACGTCACGGGCCGCGACTTCTACGTCTTCGAGCTGGAGGGTCACGACGTCGAAGTCGAAACGCGTGCGTGACGCGTTACAGGAACGTACCCGTGCCTGGCACCGGTACGTGTCTCAAGAAGCCAGCCCCTGATCGATGAAGTCACGATAGAGCGAAATGGCCTTGCCGGGATCGACGTCGAAGAGCGCCAAGAGCTCACCCAGCGCGAGGTACGGCGGCGCCTCGTCGAAGCCGGCCGAAGCTCGGTAGCTGCTCCAACGCCAGTCCGCCGGGTCTTCGCACATGCCGGCGCGGACAGGATTCAGAACGACGTAGCGACAGGCCTCCTTGAGCTGTTCGTTCGTCAGAATCTCCTTGCTGCCGAAGCGCTTGCCGAAGAGATGATCTTCGCGTTCGTGTCTCAGATTCGACCACCGCGCGAAGCTTCCGTTGAGCTCGCAGATACCCTGCGAAAGCGCGCCGTCCGGAGTCGCCACGACCACGTGATAGTGCGTGGTCATCAGGCACCACGAATAGACGCGCCAGTTGTACTTTCTCTCGCTGCGATCGAGCATCATCAGGAACACCTTGTAGTCGGTCGCATCGAGGAAGACGCGGCAGCGGCTGTTCCCGCGCGTGCCCACGTGGAAGAAACCACCCGGGTACGCGTTCCTCGGCGGGCGGGGCATCTCGTCAGGATGCCGTCCGGCGGGTCGCCAACTCGTCGCGGCGCGCGATTGTTTTCGCTTCTGCAACCGTTTCGTACCCGTGCCTGGCACCGGTACGCTCGCTGGATGCCAGCCGTGACCCGGATCTCGGTCGCCCCCGTCAAGGGGTTGGGGCTCGTTCACCCCGAGTCCGTCTCGCTCGAACGTCACGGTGTTCGGGAGAACCGCCGGTTTCACATCGTCGACGCCGACGGGCGGCGCTTCAATCAGTTGCGGAACGGCGCGCTGGTTCAGATCCTGCCCGAGTACGACGCCGACAGCGAACGGCTCACACTGCGCTTCCCCGACGGGTCGGTCGCGGACGGCGAGGTTTCGCTCGGGACGGAGGTCACGACCGACTTCTACGGCCGACCAGTCGTCGGCAGCTACGTCCAGGGCCCCTGGTCCGGGGCGCTCTCCGAATGGGCGGGCGTGCAGCTTCGCCTCGTCCAGTCGCCGCCCGGCCTCGCGGTCGACCGTGGCCGCGGTCATGTCTCACTGATCTCGGCTGCATCACTCGCCGAGCTCGGGCAGAACGGAGACCACGGCCGCCCCGTCGACGGGCGCCGTTTCCGGATGCTCTTCGAGCTCGAGGGCTGCGCGCCGCACGAGGAGGACGGGTGGGTCAAGCGGCACCTGAGGATCGGCGAGGCAACGATCAGGATCCGCGGGGACGTCGGTCGCTGCGCGATCACGACCCAGAATCCGGACACCGGCGAGCCTGATTTCGACACCCTGCGGACGATCTCGAGCTACCGAGGCTTCACCGAAAACGAGGCGGGCAAGAGACATATCCCCTTCGGCGTCTACGGTGAGGTCACGGAGCGGGGCCGGGTGACCGTTGGCGACGGAGTCGAGGTCCTCGCGCTCAGCCTGCTCGACCAAACGACCTAGAATCCAGCGATGGCCGCTGTCAGTAGCTTCGTAATCGACGAGAACGACCTCGAGCCGATTCAGGACGACGGCGACACCGCCAGCGTTTACATCGCCTTCGACGCTGCCAACGGCTGCGAGCGTCTGGAGCAGCGCGTCATTCGGTTCGGGCCGGGCCGCTCAGTCGAACGAACCCTCGCCGGACAGCAGGAGGTTCTCTACATCGTCGCCGGCCGTGGACAGCTGCATGTCGACGGGAACACGCACGAGCTCGAGCCCAACATGGGCGTCTATCTGGCCCCCGGAGAGACCTACGCTGTCGAGAACCCGGGGCCGCACGACCTGCACGTCCTGTCGGTCATCGCTCCCGAGGACCGGGCGGCGGCCTCCGGCGAGCGGAAGGTGACGGTCCGCTTCGACGACCAGCCCGAGCTCGAGGCGTCGGTCGAGCGTAGCTTTCGATATCTCGTCAACGAGGACGCCGGCTGCTTCGACGTGACGCAGTTTCTGGGAATCGTTCAGCCGAGCAAGGCGCCTTTCCACAGCCACACCTACGACGAGGTCGGCTACATCGTCGCGGGAGAAGGAATCGCCCATGTGGGCGGCGCCGAGTTCCCACTGAAAACGGGTTCTTGCTTCCACCTCCCACCGGACGAGGTGCACTGCATCGAGAACACCGGCTCGGCCCCGCTGCGGATCCTCGGCGTGTTCCATCCCTCGGGGAGCCCGGCCAACCGGACGTATGTAGACAACAAGTAGGCTCGAATGTCGTCACAAGTGGGGGAGGACCGGGGTAAACACCAAGGAGGAGATCGAATGAGGAGGACAAGGGCAACTGCGGTTGCGGCCTTGCTGGCGCTTGGAGCCGCACTCGCGGTCGTGGCCGGAGCTTATGCGACCACCGAACGGGCGGCCGCGCCGACTGCACAAACTGGGAGTGACTCAGCACTGATCAAGTGCGGCAAGACCCGCACCATCGGGTTCATGGCACCGGTGACGGGTCCCGCCGCGTCCATCGGCATCCAACAGGTGCACTGGGCTCAGTACTACGTCTCGACCTACAACAAGACGCACAAGAAGACCAAGATGAAGCTCCAGACGGAGGACACGCAGCTGGGCGCCCCGACAGGGACCGCCGAAGCGTTGAAGGGAGCACAGGCGCTCGCCGGGAGCCCGAACGTCCTCGGAGTTGTCGGACCCGCCGGCAGCAACGAGATCGTCGGAGTGACGAAGTCTCTGATGGACGGTGGCCTCGCGTGGGTATCCGGTTCGTCGACTCGGACGTCGCTCACGACGGACGGGACCCGCACCGGTTACATGTTCCGCACAGTCCCACCGGATGCGATCCAGGGCCCCACGGCTGCGAACTACATCATCAAGGTCCTGAAATACACGCGTGTCTACATCATCGACGACCAGGAGACGTACAGCACGGGCCTGGCCGACGAGGTCCAGTCCAAGCTGAAGGCAGCAGGCGTCACCGTCGGCCGAGACGGCGTCAGCCAGCAGCAGTCGGACTTCTCGTCACTGATCGCGAAGATCGCGCGCGACACGCAGCTCGTGTACATCCCGTGGCAGCTGACGCCGAAGGGCATCGCGTTCGGCAACCAGATGAAGGCTGCCGGCAAGGGAAGCATCAAGCTGATGGGAGCGGACGGTCTCTTCGATTCGTCGTTCGCAGCCGTCGGTTCGCACGTGTACGACACGAACTTCCCCTTGAACCCGAAGTCGAAGATCATCGCGGGCTTCAAGAAGGGACACGGCGGGGACGGCGAATACTTCGGCGCCCCGACGTACGCGGCCACGCAAGTGGTTGCGACTGCGATCGACCGGGCGTGCAAGAAGGGTACGGCCACGCGCGCATCGGTCCGGGCGGCGATCAGGGCGACCAACATCCCCGCCGCTCAGTCGCTGATCGGCGTTGCGCTCCGCTTCAACCGCAACGGTGATCTTTCGACGGCGAAGAAGTTCGGCCTCTACAAGTCGAATGGCACCGTCTTCGTTCCGATCCCCGGCTAACGGGAGGGGAAATCCAACTCCAAGTGCGGCCCGTCTCGTGACGGGCCGCACTAGTCTATGAGAGATTAGGTCTCTGTGAACTGGAGCCTGTTCTTCGACCTGACGGTCAGCGGGCTGACGCTTGGCAGCCTCTACGCGCTTATCGCGCTCGGCTACTCGCTGGTGTACGGGATCCTCAAGCTCCTGAACTTCGCCCACGGGGACGTCTACATGATCGGCGCGTTCCTCGGCTGGTACGCGTTGCACGCCCTTGGCGGCCCGATGAACCCGACGTTCACGGGCGCGGTGGTCCTCTTGC
>DASVEU010000213.1:0-12575 GCA_036380395.1 Gaiellaceae bacterium | reverse complement strand
CTCGTGGCCCCGAGCGCAAACTCGTCTCGTTCGTCATGGAGGAGAAGGCGGTGCCGCGCCAAGGCATGGCGATCGAGGGCCGGGGCGAGGTCACTTCGGGGACGCACTCGCCGATGCTCGACCGCGGTATCGGGATGGGCTACGTCCGTGCAGACTCTGCGACTCCGGACACTGAGCTGGCGATCGACGTCCGCGGGAAGTCGCGACGGGCACGTGTCGTCAAGAGACCGATCTACAAGCGAGAGGAGTAGCACCAAGTGGCCGCGAGCGAGACCTATCCCGACGATCTGAAGTACCACGCGGAACACGATTGGGCGCGCGTCGAGGGCGATGAAGCGGTGCTCGGGATCACGTGGTTCGCGCAGGACGCGCTCGGCGAGCTCGTCCACTACGAACCGCCCAACGAGGGCGACACGATCGCGAAGGATTCGGCGTACGGTGAGGTGGAATCGGTCAAGGCCGTCTCGGACGTGATCGCGCCTCTCTCCGGTGAGGTGCTCGAGGTCAACGCGAAGGTGATCGAGGAGCCGGAGACCGTCAACGAGGACCCGTACGGCGACGGCTGGCTGATCCGCATCCGCATGACGAATCCCTCGGAGGCCGACTCGCTGCTCGGCCTCGACGCCTACAAGCAAGTCGTCGCCGAAGCTTAATGTCGCGAAAGATGCTGCGCATTTTCCGCGATGAGGGTTAGTCCCGTAGCTTCGCTCGGGGGAGAACGATGAGTTATTTGTCATTGACGGAGCGAGACCGCGAGGAGATGCTCGCGGCGATCGGGGTCTCCTCGGTGGAGGAGCTCTTCCGCGACATCCCCGCGGGCGTGCGCCTCGGGCGCGAGCTCGACCTCGAGCCGTCGCTCTCCGAGCAGGAGCTCTCTCGGCACCTCGAAGAGCTTGCAGCGCGGAACATCGACACGAGCAAGGAGCTCTCGTTCCTCGGCGCCGGCATCTACGACCACTATGTCCCGGCCGTCGTCGACACCGTGCTCCAGCGTGGCGAGTTTCTGACCGCATACACGCCGTACCAGCCGGAGATGAGCCAGGGGGTGCTCCAGGCGATCTTCGAGTACCAGACCGTGATCTGCGAATTGACCGGGATGGACGTCTCGAACGCGTCGGGCTACGACGGGACGACCGTTGCAGCAGACGCCTGCTACGTGGCGAAGCACGCGACGGGACGGACGAAGGTCGTCGTGACTGAAGCGACGAATCCGCAGGTGCGACAGGTAGTCAAGACGTACGCGCCGGGCTTCGGGCTCGAGATCGTCGAGGTGCCTCATCGCGGGGGCGTCACGGACCCGGACGAGCTACGCCGGGCGGCGACGGACGCGGCCTGCGTGATCTTCCAGCAGCCGAACTTCTTCGGCTGTCTCGAGCCGGCGCCCGACCTGGCCGCCGCCGCCAACGACGCGGAGGCGATCGCCGTTGCGCACGTCGATCCGATCTCTCTCGGCGTGCTCGAAGCGCCGGGTGCCTACGGCTGCGGCATGGCGATCGGCGAAGGCCAGGGCACGGGTAACTACCAGTCCTTTGCTGGGCCGCATTACGGCTTCCTTGCTGCGCGAAAGGAGTTCATCCGCCGCATGCCGGGCCGGATCGTCGGAGAGACGCTGGACGCCGCGGGTGAGCGCGGCTATGTCCTGACCCTGCAGACCCGCGAGCAGCACATCCGGCGCGAGAAGGCGACCTCGAACATCACGACGAACCAGACGCTGCTGGCCCTCGCGGGGCTCGTGCACCTTTCGTGGCTGGGGCCGCAGGGACTGCGTGAGGTGGGGGAGACCTGCATGAGCCTCGCCGCCTACGCGCAGCGCAGGCTGACGGCCGCCGGACTCGAACTTGTGTTTCCTGAACAGACAACATTCAAGGAGTTTGCCGTCCGCACCGGACGGAGCGCGACGGACGCAATTCGAACTGCCCGCGAGCGCGGTGTCCATCCGGGCTATGCGCTCGGCCGCGACTACCAGGGGCTCGACGACGCAGTGCTCGTCGCCGTCACGGAGCGTCGCACACCCGCCGACATCGACCGGCTCGTCGAAGCGCTGACGCCGTGAAGCTCATCTTCGAGAAGTCGCAATCCGGCCGGCGCGGCGGAGAGCTGCCGCGCTATGACGTCCCGCCCGCGAGGGTGCCGGCTGAGCTACGACGGGAGAGGCCGCCGCGATTGCCCGAGCTCGCCGAGCCCGAGATCGTCAGGCACTTCACAGAGCTCTCGACGCGCAACTTCGGCATCGATACGGGCTTTTATCCGCTCGGCTCTTGCACGATGAAGTACAACCCGCGCGTCAACGAGCGGCTGGCGATGCTGCCGGGTTTCCGCGACCTCCACCCGTACCAGGACGAGGATGCGATCCAGGGAGCGCTCGAGCTCATGTGGCGGCTCCAGGAGGCACTGATCGAGGTATCCGGACTGCAGGCTTGCTCGTTGCAGCCGGCGGCGGGATCGCAGGGGGAGCTGACGGGCCTGATGCTCATGCGCGCTTACTTCGCAGACCGCGGCGAGGCCGATCGGCGCGACACGATCATCACCGCCGATACGGCGCATGGAACCAACCCCGCGAGCGTCACTATGGCCGGCTACAAGCTCGCGAAGGTCGAGACCGATGCCCGCGGCAACGTCGACCTCGCGCATCTCCGCGAGCTGGTGAGTGAGCGGACGGCCGGGCTGATGCTGACGAACCCCTCCACGCTGGGCCTCTTCGACGAGCACATCGAGGAGATCGCAGAGATCTTCCACGACGTCGGCGCTCTCCTCTATTACGACGGTGCCAACCTGAATGCGGTCTGCGGCATCTCGCGTCCGGGCGACATGGGCTTTGACATCGTGCACATCAACTTGCACAAGACGTTCTCGCAGCCGCACGGGGGCGGAGGTCCGGGCGGTGGCCCGATCGTGGTGCGCGAGAGGCTCGAGCCGTTCCTGCCGGTCCCGGCGGTCGTGAAGGACGGTGGGCGGTTCCGTCTCGACTTCGACCGCCCGAAGTCGATCGGCAAGGTGCGCGGCTTCAGTGGACCGTTCGGCGTGTTCGTCCGCTCCTACGCGTACATCCGCTCATACGGACCGCGCCTCCGCGAGATGTCCGAGGTCGCGGTCCTCAACGCCAACTATCTCCTCGCCCGACTCAAGGAGACGTACGATCTCCCGTACGACCGTCTCGCGATGCACGAGTTCGTGCTGAGCGCCCGTTCGTTGAAGCGCGAGCACGGCATCTCGGCACTCGACGTCGCGAAGCGTCTGATGGATTACGGCTTCCATCCGCCGACGATCTACTTCCCGCTCGTCGTTCCGGAGGCGTTGATGATCGAGCCGACGGAGACCGAGGCCAAGGAGACGCTCGACGAGTTCGCGGAGGCAATGCTGGCGATTGCGCAAGAGGCAGCGGAGGAGCCGGAGGTGCTTCGCGACGCGCCGCACGGACGCCCGGTGAAACGGCTGGACGAGGTGCTCGCCGCGAAGCGCGCGATCGTGAAGTATGGCTTCGAGGAACATCCGGACCTGAGTAACGAGCAGGCGGAGCCCCGCCAGCTCGAAGCGCAAAAAGGCGCCTAGGCTGCGAGCGGCAGGCTCAGCTGCCTGAGCCCGAGCCGCTCGAAGACGAGCTCGACCTCGATCGCCACCGGCGCGAACTGTTCCGCCTGCCAGATGTGTGCGTCGTCTTCGGACTGCAACCTCTCCAGCTGGCGGCCGAGCGCGCTGTCTTCGGACCGCAATAACACAGTCTGCGCATAGGAGCGTGCCCACACCTCGTGCACCGACTGGAAGTAGCGCTGGCGTGAGTGGCCTCCGGGCAGGACTCGTTTCTCGAGCAGCGCCGCAGCGTCGCGCCAGGGTGCGAACGCCTGATGCACAGCTGAGGCCCACGAGCGTGTCTTGCGGTCGTAGAAGATCTGGTGGTCCAGGAGGTGGCCGAGCTCGTGCAGGAATCCGAGCGCGGATCGCCCGCCGATGCGTGAGACGCGCAGGTCGATCGGATCGCGCTTACGGAAACGGTAGGCGCCGGCCTCGCTGATCGTCGCCGTTGCAACGACCGGCACAGGTGAAAGATCGGAGCGCAGTCCGTGCAGCCTCGACGCCGCTGCAAGCGCGCGTTGCAACTCAGCCGCCAGCGGGCTCCGGCGTGGTAACGCGACGACGTCTTCCAACGACCGCAGCCTTGGCTTTCCCTCGCGGGCGACACATTCGGGGTAGCGGCGTTGTCCCATCGGTAAATAATCGGTTGTGCATCGGACGGACTTGAGCTGCCTGTCATGCTTTGAAGGGTGAAACTGCGTCGTACGCTTCTCGTTTGCACGGCCGTTTCCTTCGCGGCGATCGATCTCGTGCACAAGTCGTTCGCGTCGGCGGAGTTTCATCATCCACGTACGCAGTTCGTTGCGCTGATCATGGCCGCGTTGATCGCGGCACTCGTCATCCTTGTGCCGCGCGTCCCGTCGAACACCGCCGCGATCGGCGCGGGGATCGCGTGCGGCGGTGCACTCGGAAATCTGATCTCGCTCTTCGCCTGGTCGCAGGGCGTGCCCGATCCGCTGGTGGTCGAGGGGACGATGCACGGCCTTGCCTTCAACCTCGCCGACCTTTTCGCGATCGCAGGCGACGCACTGCTGCTCAGCGCGGTCGTCCTGCACGGGATGCGGCACCGCGCGAGATTGGGGGAAAGCGTCTAGGGCTGTCTTAGTAGAGATCGTCGAGGTCGTCCACGATCGGCGCTTCTTCTTCGCGACGACGACGGACGATCTCCGACACCACGAGCAGAAGCGGTATGGCGACCGTCAGCGCAAGGCTCGTCCAGGCGAGTGCGAACCAGGCGATGATGAGGCCGGCCACGCCGAAGCGCTGCCCGACAGGGTCGTGCCGCAGGAAGCTCATGAGCACGGCTGCTTCCTTCATTTTGGCTCCTCCTTCAAGGGCAGGGATCGGCCGGCCCGGGGGAATCCTCTATCCCTCGGTCGCGTAATACCTGCGCCAGTAGCAAGACTGTAGGGAGGAACCCGAATGAGGGAGAAAATGATGACGAAAGTCCAAAAGACCGATGAACAGTGGCGCAGGGAGCTGGCTCCCGAGCAGTACCGCGTCCTGCGCGAGAAGGGCACGGAGTCGCCGTTCTCCGGTGAGTACGACCACACCTTCGAGCCCGGCACCTATCGCTGCGCCGGCTGCGGCGCCGAGCTCTTCAGCTCCGAGGCGAAGTACGACTCCGGGTGCGGCTGGCCCGCGTTCTACGCCCCTGCCGGCGAGGAAGCCGTAGACGAGGAGACCGACATGTCCCACGGGATGGTGCGCACCGAGGTGACGTGCTCGAATTGCGGCGGCCACCTCGGCCATCTGTTCCCAGACGGTCCCGCACCGACCGGGATTCGCTACTGCATCAATTCGGCAGCACTCAACCTGGAGGAGGAATAGTGGAGAAGAAGGCAACGTTCGGCGCCGGCTGCTTCTGGGGCGTCGAGGCTGCATTCCGGCAGCTCGAGGGCGTGACGCGAACGCGCGTCGGGTATTCGGGCGGCACGACCGAGAATCCGACGTACGAGGACGTCTGCTCGCACACGACAGGGCACGCTGAGGTCGTCGAGGTCACGTACGACCCCGACCGCATCTCGTACGAGCAGCTGCTCGACGTCTTCTGGGCAAAGCACGACCCGACGCAGCTGAATCGACAGGGCTGGGACATCGGCGACAACTACCGCTCCGCGATCTTCTTCCACGACGAGGAGCAGCATGAGGCCGCTTTGAAGTCGAAGGCCGGAGAGCAGCGGAACTGGGGCGCGCCGATCGTCACGCAGGTCGAGCCCGCGCAGGCCTTCTACGAGGCTGAGGTCTACCACCAGCAGTACCTCGAGAAGCGCGGCCGCTCGAGCTGCACGCCCGCGCTGCAGCGCGCCACTGCCGCGAGCTGAGGCTAGACCCGCAGCCCGCGAATGCCGTCACGCACTCGAGAGCGGGTGCGTGGCGGCGACCTTCCACGGGCGCATGAAGGTCGAGCGCGCGAAGGGGATCAGGCAGAGCCGAACATTGTCGGCGTGGAACGACCCGAACTCTTGGCCTCTGAAGTCCCCGAGGACGTCGCGCACCGAAGCAGCTGACGGTGACCGCAGATAAGCGACGGTCATGTGAGGGAGTGCAACACGGAGGTCGGCGTCGGGATTCAACGCTGCGAGCAAGCGTGGGACGCCGTCCGTGTGAGCCTCGATGACTGCGGCATCGTGGAAGCAATTCGCGTGCCGGAGCGTAATCTCGCAAGAGCCTCGCCGGGCCCAGGCCTCGCGAGCTTCGTCGACGAGCTCGCTCATCCGGTCGGCGGTAGGGTCGTGCGCAACGCCGTGGATCCAGATGTGCAGGAAGTGCGAGGGAACTACAGCAACACCTTCGACCTTTCCGAGGCGCGCAAGCAGATCGTGAACGGCGTCTTTCGCCTGAGACGGAGGTTCGATCAGCCAGCCGGCGAGGATGCTTCCCTCAGGTTTCGGGAGTACCGACCAGAAGTCCTCCAGCGGCGTCTCGCGCGCGAGGAAGTAGCTCCACGCCTCGTCGTATGACTCGAACCATTTGCCGATCAAGGCCGTGACTCTGACGCGCCGCCGCCCGTGTCCTTGTCGCTACCGCGTGGGCGGCAACGGGACGCTGAGCGCACAGCGCGGCTCGTGCTTTTCGGCGAGGCGAAGCAGAAGGGCGTGCAGGTTCGCTCGTTCCTTGTCGCCGAGCGGGGACAGGAACTCGTCCTCGATCTCTTTCGAGAGCGCGCGTAGCCGCTTCAGCGCCCGCTTGCCGTCCGACGTGAGACGGACGAGGTGCCGGCGGCGGTCGTCGGGATCGCGACGCCGCTCGATGAGTCCCTGCTCCTCGAGCTCGTCGAGCAGCCCCACGAGCTGGCCACGGTCGTAGCCGAGCGCGTCGGCGATCGAGCCCTGCGTCTCGGCCGACCCCACATCGAGCACGAGCAGGATCGCGTGGTGATACGGGTGGAGTCCAGTCCCTTCGTAGGCCTTCATCGTCCGATCCTTCGCGGCGAATCCCAGTTTCTTGAGCAGGAATGTGGCTGATGCAACGAGCTCCCCGGGCAGCTGCGGCACGGTGCGCGGTTGTGTTTCAGGGGTTGTGAGGGCCATGTGAAACAGAGTAGCGCCTACAAGCGTTGTCGTGCTATAACATTGAGCATATCAACGATTTTGGAGGCCAATTAGTGGATATTCTCACGAAGAGCGAGCGGCGCTGGAGTGCGCTGGCTCTCATTGTCACTGCACAGTTCATGGTCGTTCTCGACGTCGCCATCGTGAACGTGGCCCTGCCGTCGATCAAGACGGATCTCAATTTTTCCCAGGCGAACCTCCAGTGGGTGATCTCGGCCTACGCCATCCTGTTCGGCGGAGCGTTGCTCCTCGGCGGGAGGCTCGCCGACCTGCTCGGCCGCCGGAGACTCTTCGTCGCGGGGCTCGCCCTGTTCACCACAAGCTCCCTGCTCTGCGGCCTCGCCTGGTCGGAGAGCTCGCTGATCGCGTTCCGTGCGCTGCAAGGGCTCGGGGGAGCGCTGCTCGCTCCGGCTGCACTCTCGCTGCTGATGACGACGTTCGCCGAGGGCCGGGAACGCAATCTCGCGCTCGGCATCTACGGTGCCGCCTCCGGGAGCGGCGCCGCGGCCGGCGTCCTGCTCGGCGGCGTGCTCACGTCCTATCTGAGCTGGTCATGGGTCTTCTTCATCAACATTCCCGTCGGCGTCGCCGCGATCGTGCTCACGCCTCTGCTGCTGCGGGAGAGCCGTGCTGGGTTGGCGAACCGACACTTCGATGTCCCAGGCGCGGCATCCATCACCGGCGGTCTCATGCTGCTCGTCTACGCGACGACGCGCGCAACGACCGACGGCTGGGGCTCGGGTACGACAATCGCACTCCTCGCCGGAGCGGCAGGCCTGGTGCTTGCGTTCATTGCGATCGAGTTGCGCTCGCCGTCACCGCTCCTGCCCCTACGGATTTTCCGCGTCCGCTCGCTCACGGCCGCGAACGCGGCGATGGCGATCGTCGGCTCGGTCGCGTTCTCCGAGTTCTTCCTCTTGACGCTCTACCTACAGGACGTCTTGCATTACTCGGCAATGCAGAGCGGTGCTGCGTTCGTCGCCTTCGCGTCGGCGGTCGTCGTGGCATCGAACGTCGCCCAGGTCGTCGTGGGACGTTTTGGCGTGAAGCCGACGCTCACCGCCGGGCTGGTCGCTTCCGCCGTGTCGGTTGCGGCGCTCACGCGCCTTCCGGTCGACGGGCACTATTTCTGGGATCTCTTCCCGTGGTTCGTTCTTGGCGGCGCCGGGATGGGGCTTTCATTCGTCCCCATCACGATCGCAAGTCTCACCGGCGTCGAACGCTCCGATGCCGGTGTGGCCTCGGGGCTGATCAATACGAGTCGCCAGGTCGGGGGCGCGATCGGCCTCGCCGCGGTGAGCGCGATCGCCGCGACGTCGACAAGTAACTACGCCCACGTCCACTCCGCACTTACCCCGTCCAGCAGCGTCGCGCTCGACCACGGCTTCCAGACCGGTCTCTACGTGCTCACAGGGCTGCTGGTCATCGGCGCGGTGATTGCCGCCACGCTCGTCAAGTCGGCTCCGGCCTTAGGCGCGGACGAGCCGGCTGTTGAAGGCGAACCGATTGCACTGGAAGAGGCCGCGTGATGGCCGGCGAAGAGGGATTCAGCGACGGCTTCCGCAAGCTCGACGACCTAGTCCTGACCTTGAAGGGCCTGGTACTGGTCCGGAGTGTCCGCGAACGACGCGGTGCGGACGATGACGAGCTCCTCATGTATGGCGCAGAGATCGAGCGCGTGCGCAGCAAGCTTGCGAGGTTCGCGCGGAGCGGGGAATGAACAAGATCCAGTCGGCGAGTGGGCGGATTACGGAGGAGGTCACATCGTGGCCCGGCGTAACCGCTGGACCCGGGAGGCGCGGTGAGTTCGCTTTCAAGGTCGGCGGCCGTGAGATCGGTCACCTGCACGGCGACCGAGCCGCGCACTTTGGGTTCCCGAAGCAGGTCTGGCGCGAGTTGAAGGAGCAGGGGCGAATCGAGCCGCATCCGGTCTTTCCGGATGCGGAAGGGCCGGCTGCGCGGCTGATCGTCGACGACGGCGACGTCCGCGACGTGATCGAGCTGCTGCGGCTCAACTACGACCGCGCCGTCAGGCGCTGACGTAGTCGAGCACGGCCTAGACGGCCGGCTTAGCCGTCCTCGTCGTGCACCGCCGGAATCTAGCCGCCGCGTAAGCCACGAGCGGCCGGCTCAGACCTTGCGGCCCACGAAGATCGCCCAACCGAGCAACGCTCGCTTGAAACGGAAGTAGTCGCTGCGATAGCGGCTGTGCTGGGTGCGTATGTCCTCCGCGTCGGGGTGATCGGGATGTTCGGCCAGCCATTCCTCGGTTGCTCTCCAGTGCAGGCTCTCGTAGTTGTCCCAGTCGTCCTCGGAGGCGGCGATCACGCCGGTGGATGCGAGACCGGCTCGCTGGAACCGCTCGACGGTTGCGTGGAGATCGACGAAGTCCTCTTCCTCGATCCCGTCGGGTAGTGGCCATTGCCTCCAGAAGGGCTCCCCGATCGCGACGAAGCCTCCTGCTCGCACGAAAGGGAGGAGCGCCGCGGCCGCATCGGCGATCGTTCCCCAGACGAAGCTGGCTCCGATACAGAGAGCCGCGTCGCAGGATTCCGGTTCGAACTCGAGCTCAGACGCGTCAGCCGTTTGCACCTCGATCAGCGACTCGAGTCCGTTCGCAGCGGCCCGCGCTCGGGCTACCTCGGCAAAGGCCGGCCGGATCTCAACGCCGTGGACTCGGCAGCCGTAGGTGGCCGCGAGGATCAGAGCGGGGCCGCCTTTGCCGCAGGCGATGTCGAGGACGCGGCTCTCACTCGTGAGGCGCAGGTACTCACCGAGAACCCGGATCTTCTCGGGGCTCGTCGGGTTCTGGATCTCGTGATCGCGCTCGACGACCTCCCAGGGCCACGCCATTCAGAGCTGTCCCTTGGCTTCCACCACGGCCAGCTGGCCGCAAGCGGCCTGGATGTCACGCCCGCGCGTGAGCCTGACGGTCGCCGGCAACCGTGCGCGATCGAGCGCCGCCTTGAAGGCTGCGATCGCCTTCGACGTGGACCCGTCGTACATCCCGGTCGGGTTGTAGGGGATCAGGTTCACCTTGAAGACCTTCGGGTCGAGGAGATCGGTGAGTGCGCGCGCCTGCTCGACGCGGTCGTTGACGCCGCGCAGCATCACGTATTCGACGAATACCTTCCGCCGGTGCACTGCGAAGTAGCGAGTGCACTCCGCGATCACGGCGGCGAGCGGGTAGCGGTCGTTCACGGGCATCAGCTCGCTGCGAAGCTCGTCGGTCGGCGCGTGCAGAGAGAACGCCAGCCTGATCGGCTCCTCGACCTCGTCGACGAACCGGCGAAGCCCGGGCAGCCAACCGACCGTGGAGATCGTCGTGCGACGCCAGGTGATCCCGAGGTCCGGCAAAGCCCGCGCGGCCTCGAGCACCGAATCGAGGTTCAGCATCGGCTCGCCCATGCCCATGAAGACCGCGTGGTCGATCGGCTCGATGCGGCGGAAATACAAGGCCTGGTCGAGGATCTCGGATGCGGTCAGATTCCGCCCGAAGCGCATCTGCCCAGTCGCGCAGAAGGCGCACGTCAGCGGACACCCGGACTGCGACGACAGGCACACCGTGCGCCGGCCGTCGCGGTAGCGCATCAGCACCGCCTCGACTGGATGGTCCTCGCCCGTGCGAAACAACGCCTTGACCGTTCCGTCGCTTGCCTTTGCTTCGTGGACGAGCTCGAGGGTCGAGAACGGCACCTCATCTTCCAGTTCCGCACGCAGCGAGCCGGGGATGTTCGTCATCTCGTCGTAGCCCGCGGCACCACGGGCGGCCCATTCCCAGACCTGCCCCGCGCGGTATGCAGCCTCGCCGCGCTCGCTGAGACGCTGTTGCAACAACGTACGATCCATTACGCCCAGGGTAGCTTTGTCCCGAGCGTCCCCAGGTCGGGATGAACGCGCTTACTTAGCGCAGGAAGGCGCGTAACGCCACGCGTCCTGGATGGCCGAGCGCTCGCCGACCACCAGGTCGACTCCCCGCCCCAGCACGCGCTCGAGCAGGTCGACGTCGACGTCTGCAGGATCGCCGACGGCGACTTCGATGCGTCCCGATTCCAGGAAACGCACCGGTACGGCGAACATCCGACGAGCAACCTCGAGAGGGAGAAGCCGTGCCGCCGACGGGTCGAGGGGATGGCGGACCAGATCGACGTAGCGCAACCCGGCCTGTTCGGCGAGCGCGGATGCGAGTTCCGGCTCGAAGAGCCAGCCTCGGGCAAGGAGCGTTTCGCCGAGGCGCATGCCGGTGACCTTGACCTCCGCGAGCGCGGCGTCGAGCCGCTCGTGCGAGATCCAGCCCTTCTGCACGAGGATCGAGCCGAGCATGGGGCGGACCTCGTGCTCGAAGTAGCCGTGGTCGAGTCGAAGCGGGACGGCCGATCCCGAGGCGGTCCGGAGGCCGCCGCCAACGTAGCGCTTGTCAGAGGGATTCATCTACACACCTTCCGGCTCTTTCATCGGCTCCGGACGGGTCGCTGATGATCGCCCGCTCGGGTGAGTGTCAAAACTGCAAAATAGGCCGGTGATCGATCTCCGCTCCGACACCTTGACCCAGCCGACGCCGGCGATGCGAGCGGCGATCGCGAACGCCGCAGTCGGCGACGACCAGAAGCGTGAGGACCCGACCGTCAACGAGCTCGAGCGCCGAGGCGCCGAGTTCCTCGGGCAGGAGGAGGCGGTCTTCGTTCCGACCGCGACGATGGCCAATCAGATCGCGCTGAACATCCTCGGCCGCCCGGGCGATGCCCTGCTCGTCGAGCGGCACGCCCACATCATGCTCTCCGAGCTGGGCGGGCCGGCGGCCCATTCGGGTCTGCTGACCATCGGTCTCGAGGGGACGAAGGGCCGGTTTTCGCCGGGCCAGGTCGTCTCAGAGATCCGCGACCGGACGAGCGTGCACGTCGCGCCGACCCGCGTGGTCACGATCGAGAACACGCACAACAGTGCCGGAGGCCGCGCCTGGCCGCTCGACGAGGTCGATGCGATCGTCGCAAGCTGCCGCGAGCACGACCTCGCCGTACACCTCGACGGCGCGCGGCTCGTCAACGCCGCAGTCGCGACCGGCGTCGATTCGGCGAGGATCGGGCGCGGCTTCGACACCGTCACCCTCTGCTTCTCGAAGGGGCTCGGCTGTCCGCTCGGCGCGCTGATCGCGGGCTCCGCGGAACTGATGGCGCAGGCGCGTCGCGGCAAGCACTACTTCGGAGGCGCGATGCGCCAGGCGGGGATCGTCGCGGCGGCGGCACTCTACGCGCTCGACCACCACGTGGATCGCATCGCCGACGACCACGCCCGTGCGCGGCGCCTTGCCGAAGGTCTCGCGGAAGCGGGCGTCGGTGTCGACCTCGACCAGGTGGAGACAAACTTCGTTCAGATCGACGTCGGTCCCGACCGCGGCGGTGCGATCGAGCGCATGAAGGAGCGCGGCGTGCTCGTGTCGACCACCGTGCACCC
>DASVEU010000212.1:0-20518 GCA_036380395.1 Gaiellaceae bacterium | reverse complement strand
TCAAACGCCAGGGTGCGAGTCTGCGCGATTACTCGACCCCCGACGGTGGAAGGGGTCGAATGCAGGACCGCTTTCGGGTCTATGGACGTGAAGGACGTCCCTGCAAGCGCTGCGGGACGCCGATCGACAAGATCCGCACCGCGGGTCGCGGCACGTGGTACTGCCCGAACTGTCAGCGCCTGGAACGTCAGGCGGCGAGCCCGTCGTCGAGCAGGCCGTCCCGGTCGAGGCGCCACAGCGCCGTGTAGCCGCCGATCGGCCGGCCGTCGATGATGATCTGCGGAACGGTCCAGCCGCCGGTGAGATCGAAGAGCTTCTGTCTGAAGGCCGGGTCGTCATCGAGCGAGATCTCCTCGTACTCGATGCCTCTGCTCTCGAGCAGGGCCTTCGCGCGGACGCAATAGCCGCACCAGCGAGTCGAATAGACGCGAATCCTGGGCATTTGATTCCTAACGAAGAAAGGCCCGCAAAGGTTCCCTCCACCGCCGGGACTAGACTGGCCGAGCCATGCCCGGACGCTCCTACAAGACCGAGGCGGTCGTGCTGCGCTCGTTCCGGCTCGGCGAAGCCGATCGCGTGCTGCACGTCTACACGCTCGAGCGCGGACGAATCGGTGCCGTCGCGAAGGGGATCCGCAAGACGAAGTCGCGGTTCGGCGCGCGGCTCGAACCGCTCTCGCACGTCGAGTTGATGCTGTATCAGGGCTCGAGCGAGCTACAGACGGTCACGGGAGTCGAGCTACTCCGCTCCCACCACGAGTCCCGTGAGCAGCAATACCGACTCGGGGTCGGGCTGCTCGGCGCGGAGGCCATGCTGCGCCTCTTCACCGAACAGGAGGGCAACCCGCGCGCGTTTCAAGCACTGACCCGTTTCCTCGATCTCCTCGACGAGCTCGAGCCGCTCACCAGTCGCGCATCGCTGGACCCGCTCGCGCTCTCGTTCCAGCTCAAGCTCCTCTGGCTGTCCGGTTACCTCCCGCACCTGACGAGTTGCGCCGACTGCGGCACCGAGAGCGAGACTCTCGTTGGCTACTCGGCGAAGGCGGGGGGCGCCGTGTGCAGCAACTGTGCCGCCGGCGGCTCCCTGGCGCTCTCGCCTGCCGGTATTGCGGGGATCGAAGCCCTGCTTGCGCGTCCGCTCGCAGAAGCGCGGGACGCGGGCCTCACGGACCGTTCGACGCGTGACGCGCTCACCGTCATCACCGCCGCCTACGAATACTTCGGGAACTTCAGGCTGCGCACCCTCCGCAGCGCTTAATCGCCTTTCGGAGACTTCCAGTCGCGCTCGAGCGCGTTCTCGACCCAGTCCTGGACGTTCGCGATCGGGAGCCGTTCTTGCTCGAGAGAATCGCGGTCGCGGACCGTGACCGTGTCGTCCGACAGCGTTTGCTCGTCGACGGTGAAGGCCCACGGCGTGCCGATCTCGTCCTGACGACGGTAACGGCGGCCGATCGCGCCGCCGTCGTCGTACTCGACGCTGTGGCGGCGGCGCAAGTCCTCGTAGAGAGAGCGCGCCTTCGCAACCATCTCGTCGCTCTTGCCGATGAGCGGCAGGATCGCCGCGGTAACCGGAGCCATCTTCGGATGGAGGCGCAGCACGGTCCGTTCGCGCTCGCCGACGACCTCCTCGTCGTAGGCATCGACGAGCAGCGCCACCATGATCCGCTCGATGCTGACGGCCGGCTCGATCACGTAAGGGACATAGCGCTCGCCGTCCTGTCCCACGTACTCGAGCTTCGTCGTCGAATGCTCGGCATGCTGGGTCAGGTCGAAGTCACCCCGGTTCGCGATCCCTTCGAGCTCCGACCAGCCGATCGGATAGTCGTACTCGATGTCGCTGGTTCCCTGCGAGTAGTGCGAACGTTCCTCCGGCCCGTGTTCGCGTACCCGCAGCTTGCTGTCGCGGAGCCCGTAGCGCCGGTACCAGTTGAGCCGTTCGTCGATCCAGTAGCGGTACCACTTCTCCGCCTCGTCCGGCGGAACGAAGAACTCCATCTCCATCTGCTCGAACTCCCGGACGCGGAAGAGGAAGTTCCCGGGTGTGATCTCGTTGCGGAACGACTTGCCGATCTGGGCGATCCCGAACGGCGGCTTGCGTCGCGCGATCTGGAGCACGTTCTTGAAGTTGATGAAGATGCCCTGGGCGGTCTCGGGCCGCAGGTACGCCCGCGAGCCGTCCTCCTGCAACGCGCCGACGGTCGTCTCGAACATCAGGTTGAACCGGCGCGGCTCGGTCAGGTCGCACTCGGGGGTCTCGCCCGGGTGCTTGCTGGGCTTGCGGCCGCAGCTCGAATCCTCGAGCTTGTCTGCCCGAAAGCGGAGCTTGCAGGTGCGGCAGTCGATGAGCGGGTCGGTGAAGCCGGCGACATGGCCGGATGCCTCCCAGACCTTGGGGTGCAGGATGACCGCCGAGTCGATCGCGACGATGTCGTCGCGGTTTCGAACCATGGCCTCGAACCACCGCTCGCGGATGTTGTTCTTCATCAGGACGCCGTAGTGGCCGTAGTCGAAGGTCGAGCCCATGCCGCCGTAGATCTCGGAGGAAGGGAAGACGAACCCGCGCCGCCGGGAGAGCGAGACGATCTTGTCCATCGTGACGTCGTCGCTCATCGGCGGCTCTGTGGCCGATGAGCGGTGGAAGGGGCATAAGGGGAAACCGGGAGGTTTCCCCACTCTTTCTCCACAGTGCGCGCGGCGGCGGTCGCCACGCCGCGGGCGCTGAGGCGATCCCTAAAGAAGGGAGCTCGTGAGGGAAACATGGTTTCCCTCACGGGAGCGAGCCGGAGGCGAGCGACGGGCATGCCGCGGCACGTTATCCGAGTTGTCTGCCTGCTCTACCGCGCGAGCGCGAAGGCGGAGCCCAGTGCCGCGAGGATCGCGCCGGCGACTGCCAACACGAGGAGCGGAGACACGCCGTTGCCGCTGTTGCCGTCGGATCGACTCTGCGTTTTGGCTTTTGCCGGGGCCGCCAGGGCCACCTCGCTGCGGGCGACCAACGCGCGCTTGATATCGCTCTCTGCGCTCGAGTAGATCCGGACATCCTCCGGCAGGTGGGCGAGGGCGGTTCGATAGCAGGCAACCGAGTAGGTCCCGTCGATGCGGCCGTCGCGCCAGTCGGCGAGAAGCCTCGAGACGCAGCCGGCCTTTGCTTGGCCGGCCCCGCAGAAAACGAGCGCCGCGAGTAGGACCGCGAGGGCAAGAAGTGGCCTGACGCCTCCAGGAGTCATCTCAAGAGGGTTCCCCCGATCTCTAAGAACTCACTCAGAATCGGGTAAAGGCTTTGTGAATAGGTGCGCTGGTCACTCGCGCGTGCCTCTAGCCACTAGCCTCTCTCGGGATGGGCCAGCCTCCGGTCGAGCTCCACATCGTCTCCGACTCGACGGGAGAGACGGCCGCGCGCCTGGTGCTGGCGCTCGAGGCGCAATTTCCCGAGCAGGCCTTCGAGGAGGTGCGTCACACGAGAGCGGAGACCGTCGACGATCTGGAGCGGGCGGTCGCCAGCGCGCGCGGACACGCCGCCGTCGTCATCTACACGCTCGTCGACCCTGAGTTGCGCGATGCGATGCGCCGGCTCTGCCGCCGCGCCCGGGTTCATTACTGCGACCTGCTCGGGCATCCGATCGACGCCGTCGCACGCGTGTCCGGCCAGGCCGCCCGTATGACGCCGGGCTCCCGGGCACCGCTGACTCCTGCGTACTTCCGACGCATCGAGGCGATGGAATTCGCGGTCAAGTACGACGACGGAGTGGGGGCTGGGCTCGACGAGGCCGACATCGTCCTCGTCGGCGTCTCGCGCACCTCGAAGACGCCGTTGTCGATCTACCTCGGCTATCTCGGTCACAAGGTCGCCAACGTGCCGATTGTGAAGGGGATCGAGCCGCCGAAGGAGCTGTTCGAGCTGGATCCCGCGAAGATCGTCGGCCTCACGATCCACGCCGACCGGCTGGCCGAGATCCGGCGCGCGCGGGTGCGGAATCTCGGCGCCAACAACCGCCGCTACGCCGAGCTGACCGAGGTGTACGACGAGCTCGACGAGGCGACTGCGGTGCAACGGAGGCTCGGCTGCCCCGTGATCGACATCTCGGAGCTGTCGATCGAGGAGACGGCGCAGCGGATCCTGCGCACGGTGGAGGGCCGGAAGGCGGAGGCGGCGGCAGCGGAGGCCACGTGAAGCCGAAGCCGCCCGTTCCCTGGTGGCGCTGGGCCGTCTGGTGGCTCATCCTCGGCTTCGCGCTCGTCCTCTTCTACATCCTGCTGACGCCGGTCTGGTTGGGGCTCAGAGGGCTTGCCTGGCTGGCGGAGTTCCGCGCCCGGCGCCGGCGCGGGCGCTGAAATGGAACCCGTGACGCGTCAGCCGCGTACCAGGCACGTGACGCCGCGCCGAATCGCGATTCTCTGCGTGACAGCTGGATTCGCCTACGGGGCCGGCGCGATGGCGAGCACTGCGTCGTCGACCCCCGGGCGAACTGTTCCCTGCGGGGAAAACATCGACACCACGAGGTTTCCCTACGTCGGCGACCGTCGTCCGCAGTATCGGTACCGCCTCGTGCGACACTCTCCGGATTGCGGGTTGCCCTGGTCCCCCGGGACGTGGCCTCGCGTTCTCGGGCGGCTTTTATCTCCGCTCGCCATCGGCCTGTCTGCCGCTCGTCCTCCACGTCGGCAGGCGGAGCGAGACCGTCCGCTTCGGTATCGGACGCCGCTGCCGAGGCTGATCTAGCGAGGAGGATCAAGCAGCCGCGTCACGAGCGGGCTTTCGCCGTCTGCCTCGACGCGGTACGCGGCGGCTCCCTCGCGCGAGGTGACGGCCTCGCGGAGCTCGGAGCCGACGTAGTGCAGGGCCACGTCGTCGTCGGCGGCGACGCCGGGCGCCAATCCTTCGGCGACGAGCCGTTTGTAGACGGGACGGCGCCGTTCCTCACCGTCGTAGTGGGGGCACGCGCTGCCCGGAAGAAAGCCGAGGCACTCCATCGGCGCGAGCTCGGGCCCGAACGAATCCGTGACGCCGTGCTCGAACCAGCAGATCATCCCCGCGCTCCAGCCCGTCAACAGAATGCCTTCCAGCCAGGCTTCGCGGAGGATCTCGTCGAAGCCGTGAGTGCGCCAGACCGCGAGAGCGTTCGCGGTGTTGCCGCCCGTGACGAGGATGACGTCGTGGTCGAGCGCCCGCTCGCGTAGTCCCGAGGGTGGCCAGGGGAAGAAGTGCAGGTGCGTCATCTCTGCACGCCCGTGCAGTCGCTCGTACCACCAGACCGTCCGTGCCGGGTCCTCCATTCCGGCGGTCGGCACGTAGAGCAGTCGCCTTCCAGGCGCGAGGCCGAGCACGTAGTCGAGGAGCGTTTCGTCAGGTGCTCCGCCCATCGCCACGATCGTGGGCTCCGGCATAACGCCGAGTATTGCAGGGCATTTGTGAGAGGATTCGCCCTTGGCCGCCGAGCGCTACGTCTACGCCTTCGACGAGCCTTCCACCGGAGGGCGTGACCTACTCGGCGGCAAGGGAATAGGTCTTGCGGAGATGACGCGGATGGGCGTCCCGGTCCCGGCCGGCTTCACGATCACGACCGATGCCTGCCGTGCGTACATGTCGAACGGCAAGACGCTGCCCGACGGGGTGGAGCAGGAGATCGAGGAACATCTCGGCGCGCTCCAGGAGAAAACGGGCAAGCGCTTCGGAGACACGAACGACCCGCTGCTCGTGTCCGTACGGTCGGGCGCGGCGGTCTCGATGCCCGGGATGATGGATTCGATCCTCAACCTCGGGCTCAACGACGACGCGGTTGTCGGCCTCGCACGCGCCACCGAAAACGAGCGATTCGCAAACGACTCCTACCGGCGGCTGATCCAGATGTACGGCGAGGTCGTCGACGGCATCGACGGGCACCGGTTCGAGCAGGCGCTCTCCGATCTGAAGAAGTCCCGCGGCGCCTCGCAGGACGTCGATCTGTCGGCCCACGATCTGGCCGGATTGATCGAGACGTATCGCGCGGTCTATCTGGAGGAGACCGGTCGCGACTTCCCGCAGGATCCCCATGAGCAACTCGGGCGCGCGGTACGCGCAGTCTTCGATTCGTGGGACTCGCCGCGCGCGAAGGTCTATCGCCGGACCTATGACATTCCGGACGAGCTCGGCACGGCGGTCAACGTCGTGCAGATGGTCTTCGGGAACAAGGGCGATGAATCCGGCACCGGGGTTGCGTTCACGCGCGATCCCTCAACCGGCGAACCGGGGCTATACGGGGAGTTCCTGGCGAACGCGCAGGGCGAAGACGTCGTCGCCGGCATTCGTACGCCGGAGCCGCTCGCGCACATGGAACAAAAGCTTCCGGCTGCCTTCGCGCATCTACTCGACACGATGCGTCGGCTGGAGGAGCACTACCGCGACATGCAGGACATCGAGTTCACGGTCGAGGACAACGAGCTCTATCTCCTCCAGACGCGCTCTGCCAAGCGCACCGCCGCGGCGGCGGTCAAGGCGGCGGTCGACATGGCGGACGAAGGATTGATCTCGCGCGAGGACGCCGTGGCGCGGATCGATCCCGCGCAGCTCGACCAGTTGCTGCATCCGATGATCGACCCGACCGCGGACTGGGAGGTGGCCACGAAGGGCTTGAATGCCTCGCCGGGCGCAGCCTGCGGAGCGATCGTGCTCGACGCCGACACGGCTGAGGAGCGCGGGAAGGCAGGCGAGAGCGTCATCCTCGTCCGCTGGGAAACGACGCCCGACGATATCCACGGTCTGATTCAGGCGGCGGGAATCCTCACCGCGCACGGCGGCATGACCTCACACGCCGCAGTGGTGGCACGTGGCATGGGCAAGCCGTGTGTGGCCGGCTGCGAAGGGCTCTCGATCGACGGCGATGCACGCACGATCACCGTCGGCGACCGAACTCTGTCCGAGGGCGACCTGCTCACGATCGACGGCGGCACCGGAGCGGTGATCGTCGGCGAGGTGCCGCTCGTGGCGCCCGAGGTGAACGACGACCTCCAGAGGATCCTCGAATGGGGGGACGAGCACCGCACCCTGAAGGTGCGCGCGAATGCCGACACGCCCGAGGACGCGGCGAAGGCGCGTGAGTTCGGAGCCGAGGGAATCGGGCTCTGTCGGACAGAGCACATGTTCATGGCCGACGGCCGGCTGCCGGTCGTGCGCCAGATGATCCTGGCCGAAGGCGAAGAGGGCCGGCGTCAGGCGCTCGACAAGCTGCTGCCGATGCAGCAGGGCGACTTCGAGGCCATCTTCGAGGCGATGGCGGGCCTGCCCGTGACCATTCGTTTGCTCGATCCACCGCTGCACGAGTTCCTGCCGCCTGCCGAGCAGGTGACCGACGAGCGAACGCGCCGGCGCATCAAGCAACTGCAGGAGTCGAACCCGATGCTGGGGACCCGTGGGTGCCGGCTCGGCCTACAGTGGCCGGAGATCTACGAGATGCAGGTTCGCGCGATCATCCGCGCCGCGCGCGCGGTGGACCAGCGCACGGGTGAGGCGCCCCTCGTCGAGATCATGCACCCGCTCGTCGGGTTCGAGGAGGAGCTGCGCCGTCTGCGTGAGCTGACCGTGCGCGTCGCCGAGGAGGAAGCGCCGAAGGTCGAGTATCTCTGCGGGACGATGATCGAGCTGCCGCGGGCGTGCATCCGCGCCGACCAGATCGCCGAGCAGGCCGACTTCTTCTCTTTCGGAACGAACGACCTCACGCAGACAGCGCTCGGCTTTTCGCGCGACGACGCCGAGGGCAAATTCTTGACGCACTATCTCGAGGACGGCGTGCTGGAGCAGAACCCGTTCGAGACGCTCGACGTCGACGGTGTCGGCGACCTGATGCGCATCGCGGTAGAGCGCGGACGTTCGACGAAGCCCGACCTGAAGCTTGGCATCTGCGGCGAGCACGGGGGAGAGCCGAAGTCGGTGGCCTTCTGCCACGAGCTGGGGCTCGACTACGTGTCCTGTTCTCCCTATCGCGTGCCGGTCGCACGGCTCGCGGCGGCCCAGGCTGCGCTCGGCGCCAGCGGTGTCGTCGCGTACGCAACCGCGGGCGGCTGATGGGTTACGCCATCCTCCTTGACGGCGAGCGCGTTGCGGCCATGAGCTCCGACGAAGCGGTCAGCGCCTGGATCGCGACGTACCGCGAAGATCATGCGGAGGACGATCCTTTCGCCGTGCATCTCCAGATCCTCGAACGCGGTGCGCTCGCGTGGCTCACCGGCGGCAAGCTCGTCGACCGGGAGCGGTTCCTCTAGCCTGAAGAACGTTTCCTGGAACGAGGTTCGTGCGCGGCGCCTTGCGCGCAGCTCACTTGCCGACCGCGCATGTGCAGACAAACTTCTCGACGTCGTGCACGAAACGAGCGGCATCCATGCGCAGGTGATGGCAGCCGCCGAGCTTTCGCTCGCGGAACGGGTCGAAGGGATCACGCAGCAGGACGTCCGTGACATCCTCTGGGAGCGCCGGCAGCTCGTGCGGGCATGGACTTTGCGCGGGACTCTCCACCTGCACCCGGCCGGCGAACTGCCCCTGTGGTGCGCGGCCGCCCGGGTGGTGTCACCGAAGGATCCCGAAGAGCTGCAGGCCTGGGTCGATCCGAAGGGTGAACTTCATCCTGCGCTCGGTTCCGCTGACGTGCAAGAGATACGCGCCGCGGTCTTGGACGCGCTCGACGGCCGCTGCCTGCTGCGCGAAGAACTGGCCGCCGAGGTCGCCCGACGCGTCGGTCCGAAGGGACAAGGGCGCCTGCTCTCGGGCTTCATGTTCTTCGGCGCCGACCTCTGTCAGGGTCCTCCGCAGGGAAGCAAGATCACGCTCGCCCGTCCGGATCAGTGGGTCGAGTCCTGGAAAGAGGTCGACGAGCAGGAGTGCCTGCACGAGGTCTGCCGCCGCTACCTGCGGACGTACGGCCCGGCTACGCCGAAGGACTTCCGGGGGTGGTTCTCTTCGAAGCATTTCAAACCGGCTGATGCAAGGGCGTTGTTCGCTTCTCTGCAACTCGAGGACGTGGACGTGGAAGGTCACACGGCGCACGTCCTCGAGGGCGACACATCCTTTCCGGAGCCCCAGAAGACCGTTCGACTTCTGCCCGAGTACGACGTCTATGTGATGGGCTTCCGCGAGCGCGACCAGCTCGTGCCCGAGGAGGCGCGGCGCCAGGTGGCGGAGCACGGGCGCGGCAAGTACGAAGGGCCTGCCGGCGTGCGGTTTCTGATGATCGACGGCGTTGCGGCGGGGCTCTGGGAGCGGAAGAAGCGAGGCAAGCGCATCGAGCTTCAGGTGACGCCGTGCAGGAAGCTCACGCGTGCCGAACGTGCGGAGATCGACGCCCAGGCCGAACGCATCGGTGCCTTCCTTGGGCTCGAGCCGGTACTTACGGTCGGATGACGACCGGCGTCCCGAGCGGGACGGTGTGCATCAGGTAATGCAGATCGGAATTGCTCGCGTGCACGCAGCCCGCAGACACGGCGCGACCGAAGTCGCTCGACGAGAGCGTGCCGTGGATCGCGATCCGGTTCCCTCCGCTCCAGCCGGCCGGCAGATTCGGCTGCGTCGCGGAAAGCGCGAGGATGCAACAGCCGTAGGCAGCGCTGTAGGCGGCCCCGTTGAGCTTGTCGGTGACCGCGAAGGTTCCAGTGGGAGTCGGAGAGCCGGCACGACCCACGCCGACACTGAGCAGGCGAACCGCGGCGCCGTTGCGCCGCACGGTCAGTGTGCGTGCGGAAAGATCGACGTCCAGCTCGAGACGCGTGCGGGCGTAGCGCAACCCGCCTGACTTCGCGTCGATCCAGACGACTCGGTTGTTTCCGACACCTGCCTCGGTGACGGCCAGCCAGCGGCCATGCTTGGTGGTGACGACGCTGAGTGCGCGCTGCGATCCGAACGGTGTCTTCGCGCCCACGTGCGCGAGGACGCGGCCGAACGGCCGGCTGCGTAGCGCGAGTGCGTGCCCGGGCCGGACCTCGGCGATCACGTGCGCGGGTGCAGACTTGCGCGGCGTCGGGACCTGAACCCAGCCCGTGGGCGATGCAGGCCGGTCGAGCACGACGCGTCCGACGGCGGTGGTCGGTGCGAGCGCTGCTGCGCCTGCGCTGAGGCAGACGAGCGAAACGAGCGCGAGGAGCGACCGGGCCACACAGTGTGGATCGGCAGGTCCGGGCGGTCATGGCTCCCTCGATCGAGGGGCCTCGAATGGGCCGGATGGCCCATTGCGGCCCGTCCGCGACGTGCGAGGATGACAGCAGTCAACGTTGGGAGCAAACGGAATGAAACGGCTAACCACCCTCATCTGCCTCACAATCATCGCTGCAGTAGCGGGGTGGGGAGCCGGTGGGAGCCCCGCGGCGACCTTTCCTACTGCCGCAGCCAAGACTTGCCCGGCCGGCTATGTCCACGCCAACCTGAGCTGGGGCGAGAAGTGCCTGAGATCCGGCCAGTACTGCAAGATCAAGGGCGACCGCGAATATCACCGCTACCGCTTCCATTGCCACACCGGGCGGCTCAGTCGATCGGCGTCCGGTGGCAATCAAAATGGTTCCGGTTGCCAGACTGGTTACTCGCCGTGCTTGCCGCGCGTGGCGGACCTCAACTGCAGCGACATCCCGGAATCGAAGAAGCCGATCCGCGTCACCGGCTCCGATCCGTACCGTCTCGACGGTGACGGCGACGGGTGGGGCTGCGAGCCCTAGCCTCGGCGCAGCTCCCGCGCAAACGAGCCCCCACCGATGATGCGCTCTGCGCGGTCACTCACGCGGTCCCGCAAACCTCGGTCCGACGTGACGACCCAGACCCGCGGCTCGAGTTCTTCGACAAGACGCGCTATCTGGTCGTCTGCCGACTCCGGGCCTTCCCAGACGACGCGAACGTCATGTCCTTCCTGCTTGCCCCAGGCCTCACTGCGTTGCACGAGCTCGCCACCGGGCATGTTCGGCCAGAGCGAGCGGCGCACGTTCTCGGCGTCGACTAGGACCGTCGCCATGCCGGGCCTCGCCGCCTAGGCATAGCCCTTCGCCTTCCAGTACGCCACACCGATCGACAGGATCCCGACGGCGACGATGCCGGCGACTCCGAGCAGGCCGGCGCGTCCGTAGGCTGCATGGCCGCGTCCGAAGCGGGAGAGCGCGAGGGTCGCCGCCGCTCCGCCGATGAGGCCGCCGATGTGACCGCCCACGGAGATGTTGCCGCTCCACGCGAAGGTGAGCACGAGATTGGCGACGATCACGCCGAGCGCGCTGCCTCCGAAGACGTAGTCGCGCTGTTGCTCCAACACGAGGCCCGCACCCAGAATCCCGAAGATCGCGCCCGACGCGCCGACCGTCGCACTGTTGGGACTGACGATGAGCGCGCCGGCCGAGCCCGCGAGCCCGGAAACCAGGTAGAGCAGCAGGAACCGGCCTGAGCCGATCCGTCGCTCGAGGAGCGAACCGAACCAGTAGAGGCCGACCATGTTCAGGAGCAGGTGGAAGGGCCCGTAATGAAGAAAGGCTGCCGTCATGAGCCGCCACCAGTCACCCTGCCCCACGAACGGCGCATAGAGAAAGCCCTTCTGGTAGATCGTGCTGTTGACCCCGTAGACGCCCCCGCCCTGGGCGAGCTCTGCGACGTACACGGCGACGTTGATCCCGATCAGCGCCTTTGTCACCTTCGCGCCGGTGCCCTCGAAGGCCGCGCGTCGGACTCCCTTCGTCACGCGCTGCACGCCCTGCGCCTTGCCCGAGTGATCGGGGCAGCGGATCCCGACGGGAGCCATCGTCATGCACTCCGTGCAGATGGGCCGCCCGCATTCCGAGCAGGACAGGCCGGTCACCCGGTCGGGATGCCGGTAACAGGTCTGTTCGACGGGTTCAGCCATGCGCGAAGTAGCGTAGTCAGATGCGCATCGACGTCGCTTTCACTCCCGTCGAGACGGCTCCTGCCCCGATCGGGCTCGTGGTGGACGTGCTCCGGGCGACGTCGACGATCGCACAGGCGCTCGCGTCCGGTTACCGGCGCGTGCTCTGCTGTGCCGAGATCGAGGACGCGCTGGCGCTGCGTGCGCAGATCCCCGACTCGCTCGTCGGTGGGGAGCGGAAGGCCGTCCAGGTCGAGGGCTTCGACGTCGGCGCATCGCCGCGGGAGTTCCTGGAGCCGCAGGCGGACACGTTGATCCTGTCGACGACGAACGGGACGCGGGCGATTCTGGAGACAGCGCAGCGCTGCGAGGAGGTCGTTCTGGGGAGCATGTTGAACCTCGAAGCGGTAGCACGCGCCTCGGCTGACCGGGATGCCGTGGTCGTGTGCGCGGGCTTTCAGGGCGCCTTCGCACTCGACGACGCTTACTGCGCGGGGCGGATCGTGCAGTTGGTGGACGGAGAGCGCACGGACGCCGCGATCGCCTCGGAGCTGATCGCCCGAGCCTTTCCGACGGCGCTCGAGGGATTCAACGCGCGGACGTATGGGCCACCCGGTCTGGAGGAGGACATTGCGTTCTGTGCCCGCGAGAACGTCCTTGACGTCGTGCCTCGCCTCACAGGAATGGTCGGTCCGGCTGCGGAGATCACTGCATGAGGTACACGTTCTTGCTCGCGGCGCTGACGGCGGCGCTCGTCTTGCCGGCGAGCAGTGGCAGCGCTCCACGCAAACCGTGGCTCTGGCAATGCACGCAGATCCACAATGCCGAGGCGCAGTACCACTGTTACGTCCGCTTGCTTCGCCTCGACATCGAGACGTCGCGCGATCCCGCGAGCGAGTTGCCGCGGATCGATCGGCGTGTAGCAGCGGTCGGAGGTCCGGTCGAAGCCGGCTGCCACGTGCTCATGCACGAGGTGGGGAGGGAGTTCGCGCGCGATCGCCGCCTGACGCTCGCGACGCTGCAGCGCTACGTCCCTCGTTCGAACAATCCGAACTGCTCGGCCGGGTTCGGGATGGGGCTCGTGATGTACCTCGGTCCGCAGATCATCCGGTCCGGCGGCAAGTCGGCGGTGCGCACCTGCGCGAGCCTGCCGACTCGCTACCGGGAGTACACCTGCGTGCACGGGCTCGGTCACGCGTTGCTTCGTGCCTACCACGGCGACATCGGCCAGGCGGTTCGCGCGTGTCGCAACCTGCCGCGCAACTTCGCTCCGGACTGCGCGCAGGGCGTGTTCCACGACTACTGGATCTCGCTCAGAGGCGCTGACGGGACGACGGCCCCGCGACGAACGATGTCTCCCCGCACCCTGTGTGACGGGCGTCTGACATACATCAGGCCGTGCTGGTACCGGTACTTCCTGGAACAGCCGGTTGAGCAGCCCGTGCGCAATGCAGCGGATCTGCGCCGTTCCTGCCGCGGGCTGCGTTCCCTCGAACGCTACGGCTGCATCAGCGCGGCTGCGCTCACGATCTCCTCGAATCCGTTCGACCAGATGCGAATCTGCGCAGAGCTGCGGGCGGCAGACGCGGGAGCCTGCCTGCGCGGAGTTCCCGACCAGGCGCTCGCCGGGCATGCCGCGCAGCAGTTGCGCCTGATTCGCGACTGCGCATCTGAGGCCGCGGGGGCGCGGTCCGGTTGCTACGAGTGGTTGGGACAGACGCTCGCCGTCGTGACGAACGGCCTCTTTCGCGAACGAGGGTGCACGAAACTGGGCCCGGCCCCGCGGCGGGCATGCTCGGCCGGCGCAGCGCGTATGCGCGACGCCCTGGTGACCTTCTCCTAGGAGGTTTGGCGGACTGCCGGAGTAAGCTGAGCCCGGATGAACGAGGCACGTGCTGAGTGGCGTCGGCGGCTTCTTCTCTGGAACCGCCGGCTTGTGATCCTGCTTGTGGCCGGCTTTGTCCTCTTTTCTCTTGTCTTCACGATCGTGCTGATGGTCATGGCTCGATGACCGCTCAGCGCGAGCAGACGACGGCCGGCCGTTCAGGGAAGTGCACGCAGAGGATCGACCGCTGCACCGCGGACACGCACCTCGAAGTGCAGATGCGGACCTGTCGCGTCGCCCGTCGCTCCGATTAGCCCGACCCGGACTCCCTGTCCGATCCACACGCCGAGGCGCACGTCGATCCGTGAAAGGTGCGCATACATCGAGCGCTCGCCGTGTCCATGGGCGACGACGACGAGAAACCCCCAGCCCCCGTCGCGCCATCCCGCCCAGACGACCCGGCCGGACCGCGCGGCGTAGACGGGCGCCCCCATCGGCGCGGGGAGGTCGATGCCCGAGTGCCAGCGGTCGCCGCGCGGCCCGAAGCGGTCGCCGAGCACCGGCGCGGTCATCGGCCAGGCGAGCGGGAGCGGAATCGCAGGCGGCGGTGCAGCGAGCGCGGCGAGCGTCGCAGGCCCGGCCACGCCGTCCGTCTTCAGCGCGGACCACTCCTGGAAGCGCCGAAGTGCAGCGTTGATGTGCCGGCCGAAGATCCCGTCGAAGGCGCCGGAGGGGAAGCCGTGCTCGGCGAGCCGGAACTGCAGCGACGCGACGTCCCAGCCTTTGTTGCCGATCTCGAGCTTGCGAGTGCCGAGGCGGTGGCGGGCGAAGCGGCCGAGCGCCCTGCGGGTCTGCGGGCCGACGACGCCGTCGACAGTGATGTGCGCACGCTTCTGGAGGCGGCGAATTGCCTTCAGGGTACGGGGCCCGCTGAGCCCGTCGATCGGGCCCTGATAGAGCCCATGCGAGTGCAGGCCGACCTGGAGGGCGGCGACGCCCGCATCGGCCGCCGAGGCCCGGGGGGCGCTGGCCGCGGCGACAAGGATCAGGGGCAGAGCGAGGAGCGCCCTGGCACGCATGGGTTGACCGTTTTCGCCGTGCCCGAGGGGATCCCTTGGCTGGACCGGCCCCGCCGACTCAAGGCGATGAAGAACTGGGACGCCAGGCGAGGGCGCAGTCGTGGGTTGACCGCCACGCAATCGAACCTTGATCGCAAGCCCCCGCCTGGCGTCACGCTCAACGATGGCACCCTTGGAACGGGATCGGAATGGGCCAAGCGGCTCAATATGCGCTGGTCTATCCCAACGATGGCCGCCTATACAGGAGGGATACTCACCACCTACTTGACAGGCGAACAGGTGTTCGTGTAGAACATACGTTCCCATGATCGCCTGCCTCCTCATCCCCGGCTTCGAGTTGCGAGCGGCGTTGCGCAAGCAGCCGAGCCTCGCTCTGCGACCCGCCGCGCTGTCGCCGGTGGCCGGAACGGAGCCTCTGCTCGGCCCGGTCACGGCCGAGGCCGAGCGGCTCGGCGTCCGTCCGGGGATGCGGCTCGGCGAAGGGCTGGCGACGTGTCCCGAGCTCGTCCTGGTCGAGCAGGACCCGGCCGCGGCCGAGCAGGCATGGGAAGAGATCTTGCGTGCGCTCGAAGACACCGGGTTTGCGGTCGACCCGGCCGACGTCGGTTGTGTCTACTTCGAGACGCGTGGGGTCGAGAGGTTGTACGGCGGACTGGAGCCTGCGCTGCGACGCGCGCTCACCGCCGTCGGTACTGCCTGGGATCCACGTGCGGGCGCAGCGCAGCGCCGGTTCGCAGCTTTGGCCGCAGCGAACGTCGCGCGCCCCGGGCAGATCTTGATCGTCTCCGACGAGCGGTTGCGAGACTTCCTCGCACCGCTGCCGCTCGAGCTCGTGCCGATGGAGCCGCGCCGCCGCGCGGAGCTGCACGAGCTCGGGGTCAAGCGCGTCGGACAGCTTGCTGGGCTACCAGGCAGTGCCGTGGCCGAACGATTGGGGCCGGACGGCCGGCGCGCCTGGGGCCTGGCGAGAGGCGGGAAGGCCGCGCGCGTGCGCGGCCGGCGCCCGCCGGCGGAGATCGTCGAAGCGCTCGAGTTTCCCGAGGCGATCGGCAACGAGCTCACGTTGCGTCGCGCATTCGGCGCGCTCGTCGAGACGCTGATGGCGCGCCCCGAGCGTGGGGGTCGGTTCGTGCGCAAGCTCGCGTTGTCCGCGCGGCTCGTCGGCGGCGGCTCCTGGCGACGAAGCGCGACGTTGCGGGATCCCACCACCGAGCTCGATCGCATCAAGGCCGCGCTCGGGCCGAAGCTCGCGGAGCTGCCTGCTCCCGTTGTCGAGCTGCGGCTCGAGCTCGTGGAGCTGACCGAGCACGACGGGCAGCAGCTCGAGCTTCTGCCCGCAGCAGGTGGGGAGCTCGACGTGCGGTTACGGGAGGGCCTGCGTCAGGTGCGCGCCAGCACCGGCTCGGGATCGGTCAATCAGGTCGTGGAGGTCGCGCCGTGGTCGCGCATTCCGGAAGCGCGCGCGTTGTTCGTGCCGCGGGACGACTGAACGAGCCTCGGGCGGCGGTCGTCGAGGCCCGAGTGGACGGAACGCCGGTGCGGGTGAATCGCTTGCCTGTCGCAGTGATTCGCGAAGAGTGGCGCGTAGTGGATCGGTGGTGGACGGAGGAGCCGGTGTCCCGGCGCTACTTCGAAGTCGTGTTGCAGTCAGGGGAGAACGCCGTTGTTTTTCGAGACGAGGAGAAAGCCTGTTGGTTCACCCAACGGGGGGCGTGAGCTCGGCCGCCTTTGTCAAAGGCTCCCGAGCGAAGCGAAGGGACAAACCCTTCCCGTGGAAAATGCGCAGCATTTTCCACGGTTAAGCGGGGCGCGTGAGGGGGGATCAGTCGTTGGGAGACGCAGCCAGGATCTCCTGAGCTCTGGCGAGATCCTGTTCTGCGACGACGATTTCCCGCGGGCCACCGCCCGGCATGCCGTCCATCCTTCCGACGCTGAGGTTCGTCGACCGCTGATCGCAGGTGAGCCCTTCGGTTCGCAACAGCGCACAGAGCAATTCCGCTTCGTATTCGTTCGGCACGAGCGTCAGGTGGACGAGCCCGGCCGTCATTCAGCTCATCCGTCGCAGGGACTCGTGAAAGTCGCGGCTCGGAGCGTGCACGTTCAGCAGCCGTGCGCGGTCTGGTCCGGGATTCGAGAACGCATGGACGACACCGATCGGCGCGGCGACGTACGAGTCGGCTCCGAGGCGAAGCCGCTCGCCGTCGAGGAGAAACTCGGGCTCTCCTTCGAGCACGTAGAACGAGTCGACGTGATCGGCATGTGTGTGCGAGTCGGGCCCTTCGAAGCCGGGCTCGAGCTCGAACTCGATCAGCGAGAGCTCCTCACGCCCGATCTTGATCGTCGCGATCCGGTTCTTGCCCACGAGACGTTCGCCTTCGCCGGGATTGAGGAAGATGGCTTCCGATCCGGGGCGGCCACTGCCGGGCGGTGCGTCGATGCTGTCGAAACTGCCGGGCTCGCCGCGATCGCGCTCCTGCAGATTCCGTGCGAAGCCACCGTCCGGCGTATGGAAGTTCAGGAACCGCGTAGGAGAAGTGCTCCTGAAGCCATGCACGACCTCCCGCGGGGCGCAGACGCACGCGCCCGGAGACAGCATCTTCTCCTCGTCGTCGACGAGGACCGCGAGCCCGCCTTCGAGGACGTAGAACGAATCCGCGTGCTGCCGGTGGAAATGCGGATCCGCTCCGGGGCGAGCGTCCGGGAAGAGCGACTCGGTGATGCAGAGCTCGTCGAAGTTCGCCTTGATGACGATCCGCCCGTTGAAGAGCGCTTCGCCCTCGCCGGGCTTGTGCACGACACCTGGCATCTCGAGCGAGTATGACGGTCGAGCTCCAACCTGAGTTTCCACATCGGACTCGGAAGAGAGAGGCGGTGGAGCCGCCTGTCCGCGAAGCGGACCAGGGGAGGGGGTTCGGGGGAACCGGGAGGTTCCCCCGACGCACACCAACCACCTCCGTCCCGTACGTCGAGCTGCACGCCCATTCGTCGTACTCGTTCCTCGACGGCGCCTCCCTGCCGGAGGAGCTCGCCGTCAGCGCCGCCGAGCTCGGCTATCCCGCGCTTGCGCTCACCGACCACGACGGGGTCTACGGGTCGCTCGAGTTCGCGCATGCGGCCAAGCACTTCGGGGTGCGTCCCATCACCGGGGCTGAGCTGACGCTCGCCGACCGCTCGCACGTCACCGTCCTCGTCGAGACGGCAAAGGGCTACGCGAACCTCTGTCGGCTGATCACTGCTGCTCATGCAGAGACGCGGCCAGCAGGAAGAGAGAGCCAGCCCGCGGCGGACCCTGCACTCGATCAACATTTGCTCGAGGAGTTGAACGAGGGGCTCGTCTGCCTCTCCGGCTGTGCACGACATGGAGTCGCGGTGCATAACCCCAACGGCGCGGCACGGTTGGCCCGCGCCTTCGGCCCCGATCGCTTCTTCGTCGAGCTCCAGCGCCCGTACGAGCGCGGCGACGCGCGTCGCAACGCTGGTCTGCGTGATCTCGCCGAGATGCTCGGCGTCCCGACGATCGTCACGGGCGACGTCCATGCGCACCAGCTGCGCCGGGCGCCTCTGCAGGACGTCCTCGTCGCGATCAGTCACCGCAGCGCCCTCGACGGTTGCGAGGCCGAGAGGCGTGGCAATCACGAATGCGTCCTGCTTTCACCGGGCGAGATGGTGGAGCGTTTCCCGGAGGACCGAGCGGCGGTCGCGCGAACCGTCGAGCTCGCCGAGCGGTTGCAGTTCGACCTGACGGAGGAGCTCGGCTACCGCTACCCGGACTTCTCGGACAGCCCGGAGCCGGCGATCGTCCAGCTCGCGCACGTCTGCAACCGCACCTTCGAGGAGCGCTATCCGGGGGGCCACAAGCTTCGCCGCGAGGCACGCGTGCGGCTCGAGGACGAGCTGAAGCTCATCGACGAGCTGGGTCTCGCTGGCTTCTTCCTCCTGCACTGGGACGTGCTCGAGCTCGCGCGCGAATGCGCGCTCGAGGTGCGCGGCCGCGATTCGCCGCGTCACGCGCTACCGCCGGGCCGGGGGCGCGGCTCTTCGGTCGGCTCGCTCGTCTGTTACCTCACCGGCCTGTCACACGTCGACCCTGTCGGCGCGGAGCTCTCGCTCGGCCGTTTCCTCAACCGCGACCTCGATTCGGTCCCGGACATCGACCTCGACTTCCCGCGTGACATCCGCGAAAAGCTGATCGTCGCAGTCACCGAACGCTACGGACGCGAGCACGCAGCACTCGTTGCCTCGTTCTCGACGTACCGCTCCCGTGGTGCGATCCGCGACGTCGGGAAGGCACTCGGTCTTCCGTATGCGGAGCTCGAACGCATCGCACGCGTATCGGAAGGCTGGAACGCGAAGCGCATCGCGGAGGAGCTGCAGCTGCTGCCGGACGCCGACCGCAAGATGATGTCGCCGCGCTGGCGCGCATTCGCCGAGCTCTGCCACGAGATCGCCGGCCTGCCGCGCCACATCTCGCAGCACCCGGGTGGCATGGTCATCTCGTCGCGGCCGCTCATCGAGCTCGTTCCCGTGCAACCGGCCGCGATGGCAGGCAGGCAGATGTGCCAGTGGGACAAGGACTCCTGTTCCGACGCCGGCTTTCTCAAGATCGACCTGCTCGGGCTCGGGATGCTCTCGGCGGTCGAGGACTGCGTCGACCAGATCGCAAGGCTGCAGGGCAAGCCGATCGACCTTTCCCGCATCCCTCTCGATGACAAAGCCGTCTACGAGGAGATCCAGCGCGCCGACACGGTCGGTGACTTCCAGATCGAGAGCCGCGCGCAGATGCAGAGCCTGCTTCGCACCCGGCCCGAGAACATGGACGACCTCACCGTCCAGGTCGCGCTCGTGCGCCCCGGCCCGATTCAGGGCAAAGCCGTCCATCCGTACATCGAGCACCGCCAGCGTCTGCGCGAGGATCCCTCGTTCGTCCCGCCGGTGGATCACCCACTGCTCACGGACTGTTTGCGCTCGACGCTCGGCGTCGTCGTCTTCCAGGATCAGGTGCTGGAGGTGGCGATCGCGCTGGCCGGCTTCAGCGTGGGGGAGGCGGAAGGCCTGCGCCGCGCAATGAGCCGCAAGCGCTCGCACGACGCGCTGGAGGCATACCGCGAGCGTTTCGTCGCGGGTGCGCTCCAGAAGGGAGTCGGCCTGGAGACCGCGGACATGGTCTACGACAAGCTCGTCGGCTTCTCCGGTTTCGGGTTCCCGAAGTCGCACGCAGCGGCGTTCGGGCTGCTCGCGTACCAATCCGCCTGGTTGCGGCACCACCACCCCGCGGAATTTCTGTGCGCGCTCCTCAACGCACAGCCGATGGGCTTCTATCCGCCGGCGACGCTCGTCCGCGACGGCCAGCGGCGCGGGGTGGAAACACGTCCCCCTGACGTGAACATCAGCTCTGCCAAATGCACGGTCGAGGAGGGTGCGGTGCGCATCGGCGTCGACTATGTCAACGGCATCGGCGAAGCGGACGCGAAGGCGGTCGTCGAGGAGCGCGAGCGAGAGGGGTCGTTCCAGAGCGTGCGCGACCTTGCGCAACGCACGCAGCTGTCGGAGCACGGCCTCGAGACGCTGATCGTCTCTGGCGCCTGCGACTGCTTCGGTATGCCCAGGCGAAAGCTGCTCTGGCAGCTCGGCCTCGTGCCGCGCTCGCACAGCGTTCCCGGCTCAGGCGGTGAGGAGAAGCAGCTCGCGCTTCCGCTCGATCCCACTGCGGCGACACCCGAGCTGCCGGAGCCGACCGTCTGGGAACGCATGCTCGCCGACTACCGCACGACGAACCTCTCGGTCGGCGTCCATCCGTTGGAGCTC
>DASVEU010000211.1:0-2096 GCA_036380395.1 Gaiellaceae bacterium | reverse complement strand
CCGACGTGGTCGATCTCTACCAGTACCACACTCCCGACAACGTCACGCCGTTCGAGGAGACGTTCGGTGCGCTCGACGAGCTCGTCCAAGCAGGGAAGGTGCGCTACGTGGGGCACTCGAATCTGAAGGCGGCGCAGGTCGAAGAGGTCGACGCGATGTGCCGCGAGCGCGGTTTTGCGCGGCCCGTGAGCGCTCAGAACCAGTACTCGCTCCTGCGCCGTGAAGCGGAGGACGAGTTGCTGCCGACGTGCCAGCGGCTCGGCATCGGCGTCCTCCCGTTCTTCCCGCTGGCGAGTGGGTTGCTGACCGGCAAGTACCGACGGGATGAGCCGCGCCCGCCTGGCACGCGGCTGTCGGACCGTGAAGGAGTCTTCACGGACGAGACGTTCGACCGGCTCGAGGCGCTGGAGGAGTTTGCGCAGGAGCGCCGCCTCACGTTGCTGGAGGTCGCGATCGGCGGCCTGCTGGCTCAGCCGGCGGTCGCGTCTGTGATCGCGGGCGCGACGAAGCCCGAGCAGGTGCGCGCGAACGTCGCGGCTGCCGAGTGGGAGCCGACCTTCGAGGACCTGGCGGCCCTGAACAGCCTCCGCTAGTAGCCGCCGCGCGAGATCAGGCGGCAGAGATTGTGGCTCTGAGCCACTAAGTCGCGGCGATGTGGTCCCGCCAGGACCACTGCGGCTCGTAGCCGAGCAGCTTGCGTGCCTTCACGATCGAGAGGAGCGTGTCGAAGTCGCCCGCCGTGGGTTGATACGGCACCGCGGGGTAGACCTCGGTCATCAACTCGCGGCTCGGGCGGTTCATGACGGTGTCCGCGGCGGCAACGATGAAGTGCTCGGCGCCGATCTCCGCCTCGAGCGCGAGTCGGCAACTCTCGGCGACGTCGCGCGCGTCGACATAGCCCCATAGATTCCAGCGGCGCAGGTTCGGGTCGTTCCAGTAGGACGGAAAGCTCTCGTAGTCGTGAGGCTCCATGATGTTCGAGAACCGAAGCGCGACATAAGGCGTTCCGGTCCACCGGTACAGCTGGCGGCCGAGCTCTTCCGAGAGCACCTTCGAGACCGCGTAGCTGGATTCCGGGTACGCCGGGTGATCCTCGTCAATCGGTGCGTATGCCGGCTGCTCGCGTTCGAAGGGCAGGCCTAAGATCGTCTCGCTCGACGCCCAGACGACGCGGTGTAGGCCGACCAGTCGCGCCGCCTCGAAGACGTTGTACGTGCTGAGCATGTTCGTCCGGAAGGTGGTCTCCTCAGTGCGAATTCCAGAAGCAGGGATCGCCGCAAGGTGAACGACGGCATCCTGGCCCGCCAGGCACTCGACCGTCTGGCCGTACTCGGTCAGGTCGGCGAGCAGAGACGGTGCGGACGGCTCGGTGGGCGAGACGACGTCGACCGCGAGCACGTCGTGGTCGTGCTCGAGCAGGGTGCGGACGACTGCCCGTCCGGCCTTTCCGCTCGCGCCCGTGACGACGATTCTTGCCATGGCTAAAGCCTACGAGCAGTCGAGTGTTCCATTCGGCCACTGTCTTTGGGTCAGACCCCAAGACATGTCGCGATGGGACAAAACGGCTGCAAACCGCTTCTTTAGTGTCGCAAGAAAGGTGTCACGCCGGTGTGCCCGAATCGTGACAATCGGAGGTCGGAGCGGTAGGGCTGGGCAGAATCGGCGCGATGCGTCGTCCCCGAGCCGAACACGAGCTTCCCGCTGCGGTCGTCGACGTGGGTTGGGTCAACGGGCTGGCTGCGATCCGCTCGCTCGGGCGCGCGGGCATCCGCGTGCTCGCGGTGGATCACCGTCCGAGCGCGCTCGGCTTTCGCTCGCGCTACGCGGAACAGGTCCTCGGCGCGGACCCGCATACCGATCCGACGCGGTTCATCGCGTCGATCCGCGCGCTCGGGAAGGTCGTCGTGTTCCCGACGCACGACGAGCAGCTGAATCTGATCGCGCAGCACCTCGGTGATCTCGAGGTGCTCGCTCCTTTCCCGGGCTGGGACGTCCTCGAGCGGGTTCAGAGCAAGCGCGCCCAACTGGAAGAAGCGGCGACCGTCGGAGTCGACGTGCCTCGAACGCGCTATCCGCGCAGACCCGCGGACGCGCGC
>DASVEU010000210.1:0-8972 GCA_036380395.1 Gaiellaceae bacterium | reverse complement strand
CACTGTTCCTGATGCTGACGCTGTACATGCAGCAGGTGCTCGGCTACTCACCCATGAAGACCGGCGTGGCGTATCTCGCAGTCGCCGGAAGCGCGATCCTCTGGTCGGCGGTCGCGGCGCAGCTCGTGAACCGCATCGGCGTGAAGCCAGTGCTCGTCACCGGGATGGTTGCGCTGACGACCGGGCTCGTGTACTTCACGCAGGTCTCCGTCCACGGCTCGTATTTCAGCGACCTGCTGCCGGGCTTCTTGCTCGTGGGCGTCGGCCTCGGCTTCTCCTTCGTGCCGATCTCCATCGCCGCGCTGGCCGGCGTCCGGCCCGCCGAGGCGGGCCTCGCATCCGGTCTGTTCAACACGACGCAGCAGATCGGCGGCGCGCTCGGCATCGCCGTGCTGTCGACGATCGCAACGTCGCGGACCTCGCATGCACTCGCGGACGGATCCGCGCTGCCGTCCGCGCTCGTGCACGGGTTCACCGGCGCCTTCGTCGTCGGCGCCGGCATCGCGGCGGTCGGCATCGTCGCGGCGCTGACGCTCATCAGGCGCGACGAGCTCGAGCAGGCTCCGGAGGAGCTGGAGCCCGTGCTCGACCTCGCGGCGTAGACAATTCGTTCGTGGGGGAGTTTCGGCTCCCCCACGAGCGTCCCGGAACGGCCGCCGTAGCACAATCACGCGGATGTGGGGGTCTATGGTGAGTGAGGTGCCAGGCGACCAGGTCTCATCGGGCCCGGAAGACGAACATCGCGTCTTCAGGGTCGGAGGTATCTCCTACCTGCGGATTCCGGCCGAGGACTCACGCCGGTCGGCGGCCTTCTACGAGGCTGTTTTCGGTTGGAGCCTTCGCGGTGACCCGGATGACCCGAGCTTCGACGATGGCACCGGGCATGTCATCGGCCACTTCATGACCGACCTGCCGGTCGCCGGCGAGGCCGGCGTATGTCCGTACATCTTTGTCGAGCGTGTCGACGAGACGCTCGAGAAGGTCGTTGCTCACGGCGGCGCGGTTGTTACGGCGCCATATCCCGAGGGTGACCTGTGGGTAGCCACATTCCGCGACCCACCAGGAAATGTCATCGGCGTGTGGCAATTGGGCTCAGCGGACGTGACTGAATAGGCGCCAGCCGCAGTTCCGGGTTCGGCGGGATCGAGATCGTCGAGCTCCGATCGCGCTGGGCCGGTGGAACCCTCCGGCGCTGACCGGTGTACGTTGTCCAAGCGAGCAGGAGGGTTGAGATGAGGCGGGCAGCGATCGCGGCGCTGCTGACGGCGTGGTTCTTGGTGGTCACGGCAGGCGCCGAGGCGAAGGAGCCTCCCGCCGGGTTCCAGCTGTGCGGCAGCAACGGGTGCGCGACGATCGGGATGGACGACGGCGAGCCGTTGGCGATCAGTCTCTTCTTCGGCGGTGGGTCGGTCGAACTGTGGACGCCCGCGGCGACGCCTGCGCCCTTCTACTCGCTGCGCTGGTCCTACCAGCAGGGCCAGTTGCACACCGCGTACTTCGTCCCCGACCTGAACATGGTCCGCTTCGTCGGCGACTCTGCATCCGCAACGGTCGATCCGCGCGGCGCCATTCACTGGCTTCGGCTCGATTCGCGAGCGCGGGCGATACTCGACCGGATCGCGGCGACGCTCCAGCCGACACCAGTGCCTTCACCCTCGACGGTGATGGTCGGCGGCAAAGCCGTGCAGGATCCAGCGAGCTATCTGCGCCTCTGGTCGGTTGGCAAGCCGACGTACAGCTGGCCGCGTGGCGGCTTTCTCAAGATCAAGGTCACCTGCGACATCGCGAGCCCGTGGACCGACGAGTCCGCGCATCTCAGCATCGCGCGCCGCCGCCCATTCCTGTTGCGGGACTCGACGATTCTGCGGATCCCGGCGAAGCTCGCACAGCAGGTCCGCGCGCGCGTCTCGCTCCGCTAGCGGCCAGGAGCTGAGATCGAAGCGGCCGTTACACGCATTAGCGGCGCGCCGCTCGACATGAAGGTTCTCCCAGCGGCTGAGGTCTTGATCGATTGACCCTTCTCCGGAGCTGCGATATACCCTCGGTGACCTCGACCTCGGGAGACAAAGGATGTCCTCGATTCCCGCCATCGCCCAGCGTACGCTCGGGCGCGTGCTGCCACCGTGGTGGCTGTTCCTGATCACCGGTATCGCCTGGACGGTCGTCGCCCTGATCGTCTTGCGCTTTGACTACACGTCCGTGAACGCGATAGCGATCCTCTTCGGCGTCATCGCGATCGCGGCCGGCGGTTTCGAGATCGGAATGACGATGCTCGCCCAGGGCTGGTGGAAGCTGCTCTACGGAGTCTTGGCGGGCGTCTTCATCGCGACGGGGATAATCTCGTTCATCCATCCCGGAGATACCTTCCTCGCGCTCGCAGCGGTGATCAGCTTCTTCCTCGTGTTCGCCGGGACGTTCGACATCATCATGGCGATTTCCGCGCGGCGTGAGATCGACGTGTGGTGGCTGCAACTGATCGGAGGCATCATCGAGCTTGCGCTCGGCTTCTGGGCGGCCGGCTACTACGGACGCAGCGCCGTCCTCCTCGTCGCCTGGGTGGCCGCCTTCGCGGTCATTCGCGGTGTCACGAACATCGTCCTCGCCTTCCGCGTCCGTGAACTTCAGCACGCGGCGCCCGTCTAACGCCAGGATCACTCGCTGCAGGTTCCGTAGGCCGTCTGCGGCCACGGTTGCATCTGCGTCTGCTCGGACACAACATCGAGGCGGTCTCTCACCGACCCGAATAGCGTCCGCTGATTCGATCGGGACGCCTGGGCGCTACGGAGAGGCCGCCGGCGAGTCTTGCTTCGGGTCGAGCAGGCTTTGCTGCTCGACGATGCGGCGGGCGACATCGGCGAGCCGCAGGTTGCGCTCGCGTGCGGTCATCTGAAGTCTGCGGAAGGCGTCCTGTTCGGAGAGCTTGAGTGCCGACATCAACAGGCCCTTCGCGCGCTCGACGAGCTTGCGGTCCTCGAGCGCCTGCTGAGCCTTGCTCACTTCGGCCTCGAGCGCTTCGAACTCGGCGTGACGCGCGGCCGCCAGCTTGATTGCCGCCTCTAGTTCGCGCGTGTCGATCGGTTTGGTGAGGTAGGCGCTGACGCCGCTCGCGATCGAACGTTCGACGAGGCTCGGGTCATCGACGCCGGTCACGATCACGACCGGTCGCCGGAGGCCCTCGCCGGCCAGCTGCACTGCAGCTGCCAGCCCGTCGAGATTGGGCATCTCGATGTCGAAGAGGTAGAGGTCGGGGAGGCTCGCTTTCGCTTCGGCGACAGCCTCCTCGCCGTCGCCGACTGGGCCGATCGGATCGTGTCCGAGCGAGCGCACTCGCTCGGTGAGACCGAGTGCGACGACCGGATCGTCCTCGGCGATCAGGATCTTCATCTCGGCTCCGCGGGAAAGACGGCCTCGGCGCGAGTGCCGCCGCCGGGTCGTGTGGTCAGCGCGAAGCTCCCGCGAAGTCCGTGTTCGACCACCCGTCGTACGAGCTGAAGACCCAGACCTGGCGCACCGTCGGCACCGTCACCACAATCATCGACGCGTAGGCGATGCTTTTCTCCCGAATCCAGGCGCACGGCGATTGGGGGAGCGCCGTGCTGAAAGGCATTCGTGATCAGCTCGTTGGCGACGATTCCGAGCTTCTGGGCCGTAGAAGCGTCGAGGGCTGCGGGCTCGGCCTCGATCGCGACCGGCACCGGTGCCGAGTCCGCGATGCTGTTCAGGAGCGCGCTTGCGTCGACGGGGTCGTGGGTCTCCGTCAGCAGCCGATGGACAGTCGCGATCGATTGGATGCGGGCGGCGGTGTCGTCGAAGGCACGACCGTCGCCGCCCCGCGGGCGGCCGAGTAGCAGGAGGTCGGCGGCGGTCTGGAGGTCGTTCTTGATCCGGTGATTGGCCTCCGTCGTCAACGTGCGCTCGAGCTCGGCGCGGAAGGCGGCGTCCTTGTGCGCGGCCGCTTCGCGACGGATCCTTCGGGCGAGGACGAGCACGACTGTGACCGCCGCGGCGATCAGCGCGAGCCGCATTGCGGTTGCCCCAACCGGGAGTGGGACGAATGCGGCCGCAAGCGCGCACGTTCCGGCGCTAACGGCGAGCCAGAAACCCCGGCGCCAGCCGACCTGGACGACCGCGATGAACGGGATCGCGAGGAAGAGGAGGAGCGCGAAGTTCGGGCCGCCGGTGAAGACGAGCAGCGCGATGAATCCGATCAATCCTCCGGACCAGAGGTCGAGCAATAGTCGGCCCCGGCGGATTTGCAGCCACTCGCGCCAGGGGACGAACATGGCGGCCGCGTTGCAGGTGGCCGCCGTGAGCGTCAGGAGCAGCAGCAACCAGCGGTGTTTCGATCCGGCGTCGGCGAGGCCGCCGAAAAGGGCGATGATCGAGAGCCAGCCGAGCCAGAATCCGAGCTGGAGAGCCTGCGACCGGAACTCGAGCTCGATGTGCGTATCGCCACTTCTGTCGTGCTTACGGCCTACCGCCTCACGCGTTGACCAGACACTCGCCAATTCTGCGCGCGGCACTCCTAGCAAGATCCACCCACGAAGCCAACAACGACGGCGAGCACGGTTTTAGTCCGGTTCCTTGTTTGAGTGCGCGGTAAAGACAACTCGTCCTCTTCTCGCGGTTACGCAGAGCTGACGTCTTCGGTTTTGTTGTAAGCGCGCCGACCTGATCGAGGTGCAGACGTTAGTTGCCACTCAGGGTCGACCGCTCCTGCTAGCGTGATTTTCGCGGCGTTCATGACGACGTCGCTCGGGGCCTTGATCGCCTCTTTCCCCGCGTAGCCGTCCGGCTCGCGTGATTCGACAGGGAGAGGCGATGAGTGAGCGTCCGACTATTGATGAGCAATCCGCGACGAGTGCGGCGACGATTTGGCCGATCAGTTTCGCGTTCGGCGTCGCTGTGCTGCTCGTCGGGCTGATCGTGAACCCGGAGGTGATCGCGCCGTTGGGCGCCGCAATCACCGTCGTGGCTGCTGCCGCCTGGATACGCGGCGGTCGTCGGGGACAGCAGCCGACCTCGAGCGAGCAGACCGCCCCGCAGGAAGTTGAGCGGGGCGGCGAGCGCTACACACGCAATCGCTTCCTCGAGCGCGCGACGCTCGGCCTCGGCGGCGTCATCGCCGGCGCCGTGGCGTTACCCGCCGCCGGGTTGGCCGTCTTGCCCTCCTTCCTCGGTCAGCGGCGGCGCGCGGTCGACCTTGGACCGGTGAGTGCCTTTCCAGAGGGCCGGTTCGTCGTGGCGACGTTCCTCGCCGACCCGAAGACCGGCGAGGTATCGCGACGTGCCGCCTACATCCGCAACAACGGCTTGCTCGCTGGATTGCCGAGCTTCACGGTGATGTCGAGCCGCTGCACGCACGTTGGTTGTCCGACCCAACCGAACGGGCCGACGCTCAACCAGCAGCGCCATGCCGAACAGACGGCGAACGGCGAGGTCGGGCTAGTCCCGACGTTGCCCGCCGGCGGCTTCGGCTGCCCATGTCATGGCAGCGAATTCGACACCGAGGGCAATCGCACGGCGGGTCCTGCCCCGCGCGCGCTCGATCGCTACGAGTTCTCGATTCGCCACGGCCGCCTCTGGCTCAACCGCTTGTTCAGCGTCAGCCACGTCGAGGGGCAGGGAGCGAGCGCGAGGATCCACCGCTTCTCCCTGCGCGGCGCCGGCGAGCCGGCGGATGGACCCGAGTCGTGGCTGTACCCCATCGATCCGATCCGATGAGCATCTACGAACTCGACATCGGCTGGGCGACGACGGCGAGCGAGCGGCGTTACCTGCACTGGATGCTGGTCGCCTGCGACGAGGTTGGCGGCGTCTTTCTGACCGCGCGGGACGACGTGCTCGCCGTTCTCTTCAACGGAGATCGCAGGGGCTTCGACGCCCTGGCTCGGACACTCGCGCCGGAAACGCTGGGGACGGAGCCGTGATTCGCCGCTTGCTCCCACAACACACGACTGCAACCACCAACGAAGAAGGAGCACTGTCATGAAACGATTCACCGTACGGCTGTTCGCGCTCGGACTCACACTCGGCGCGCTTGGCGCAGCTGCAGTCCTCGCGGGCGGCGCCTACGCCGGCACGACCCAAACGAATGCGATGAAGGCCCGCGGTCCCGCGAGGCACGCCCGGAGTGCGAAGGAGTCCGGGCAACCGGTGATCGACTGGAACCAGGTTCTGCTCTCGATCGTGAACACGCCGGGTGCGCAGCCGGCGAACATCCAACCGACACGCAACTTCGCCATCCTCCACGCTGCGATCTACGACGCGGTCAATGCGATCGACCGCACCCACGAGCCGTACCTGATCTCCGTGCGCGCGCCTCGCGACGCCTCGGAGACCGCTGCCGCCGACGCGGCCGCACACACCGCCCTGGTCGGGCTCTACCCGACGCTGCAGAACAGCCTCGACTCCGACTACGCGGCTGAGCTCGCCCAGGTGCCGAACGGACCGGCGAAAGATCAGGGCGTCAGTCTCGGCGAGCAGGTTGCGAGCGATCTGCTTGCGATTCGGGCGAACGACGGGTCGAACGTCATTCCACCCCCGTTCGTCGCGGGCACGAATCCCGGCGATTACGCCCCGACTCCGCCGAACTTTCCGACACCAGTGTTCACCACCTGGGGGCAGGTAAGGCCGTTCGTACTCGAGCGCGGCGATCAGTTCCGTCCGACCCCGCCTCCCGCGCTCACGAGCGACGCCTACGCGGCGGCGATCAACGAGGTGCAGAGCCTCGGCTCGGTGACCAGCACGACCCGCACGGCCGAGCAGACCGAGATCGGCAAGTTCTGGAACCCACCGATCCAGAACTTCTGGAACCAGATCGCCCAGACTGTTGCACTCGCGCGCCACAGCGACCTGCCGACGACGGCGCGACTGTTCGCGGCCCTCAACCTGAGCTTCGCCGACTCGGCGATCGCCTTCTACGACGCCAAGTACACGTTCCGGCTCTGGCGGCCGGTGACTGCGATCCGCCTCGCCGACACCGACGGCAATCCCCTGACGGTTGCCGACCCGACGTGGCTCCCGCTCTCCGGGAACACGGCGGCCGACCCGTCGTACCCCGGTGCGCACAGCACGATCAGCGCCGCGGGTGCCGACGTGCTCGCCAGCTTCTACGGTCGCCGGCAGTCGTTCTCGGTCACCTCGTCGGCGCTGCCCGGCGTGACGCGCTCGTTCACGAGCTTCGGCGCTGCCGCGGAAGAGGCCGGTCTGAGCCGAATCTTCTCCGGCCAGCACACGCGGCTCGATCACCTCGCCGGCCTCACGCTCGGCCACGACGTCGCGGGCTTCGTCCTTCACAACGCGCTACTTCCCGCTCACGACTCCTCGGGCAAGTAGCGGCTCGGTCACAACGAAAGGCACTACCCAAACACGAAGGGAGAATCATGAGAGTACGACGATCTCTTGTTGCGATTGCCGCGCTCGTCGCGGCGGTGTCAGCGTCGATCGCCCTGGCGGGGAACGCTAAGCCTGCCTCAGCCGACGGTGGCGGGATCGCCACACGGTCCTATGCGCAGACAAACCTCGTTTCGGACATCCCGGGTTTGGCTGCGCACACGGACCCGAACCTGAAGAATCCCTGGGGCACGTCGGTCGGCCCGGGCAGCCCGATCTGGGTCTCCGACAACCATGCCGGAGTCACGACGCTGTACGACGGCGCCGGCAACCCTCAACCGCTCGTGGTTGCCATCCCGGCACCACCGTCTGCAGGGGAGGGCGCCGTCGGTGCGCCTACCGGCCAGGCGTTCAACACCTTCGATCCGACCTCGTCCGATTTCGTGATCTCGGAGAACGGCAACTCCGGTCCCGCCTTCTTCCTGTTCGCGACCGAAGACGGAACCATCGCGGGCTGGAACCCGAACGTCGACCGGCCTCACGCGGTCATCGCCGTCGACCGATCGACCGCGACCGACAGCGCAGGTGACGTCGGCGCGCTCTACAAGGGTTTGGCCTTGGTGAACACGCCGGCCGGCAAGTTCCTCTACGCGAGCAACTTCCGTTTCGGGACCGTCGACGTGTTCGACAGTCACTTCAAGCTCGTGAACAGCTTCACGGATCCGACGATCCCGGCCGGGTTTGCCCCCTTCGGGATCCACAACATCGGCGGCAAGCTCTTCGTGACCTTCGCCAAGCAAGGTCCGGGCAAAGAGGATGACGCCGCCCGGCCCGGCAATGGATTCGTCGACGTCTTCGCCCCGAATGGAGACCTGCTCCAGCGGCTAGTCAGCCGAGGCGAGCTCGACTCTCCCTGGGCAGTGACGCTGGCGTCGCCGACCTTCGGTCCCTTCGGTGGCGACATCCTGGTTGGCAACTTCGGCAACGGCCGAATCAACGCGTACGACCCGGTGAGCGGCGAGTTCCAGGGCAAGCTCAGCGGGCCTGGCGGCGGCCCGGTCGTGATCGACGGGCTGTGGGGACTCCGCTTTGCGCCCGCAACGCCGGGTGCCGGCCCGAACACGTTGTTCTTCACAGCCGGCCTCAACGACGAAGCCGACGGGCTGTTCGGGACGATCGTCCCCAACGGGTAGCGCCCACGGTAGAACGTCCAGGCTACGAGTGAGGTGCCGCGTGCGCCTCACTCGGAGCCGGGCGGTCGGAACTTCGACGAGGAGAGCGGCTCGATCGACTGTGTCATCTGTTTTCGGAAACTCCGCGATCGAGCGTTGGACGCGTTTGATCCTGCGGCTGCGCTGGCTCGTGTTTGGCATCTGGCTGGCCGTGCTGATTGCGGGCGGCTTTGCGTCGACGCGACTCAGCGGATTGCTCTCGAACGATTTCGGCGTCCCAGGAACCGACTCTGCTCAGGTGCAGTCGATCCTGCAGCGGCGCTTCGGCGATCGCAGCGACGGCGAATACCTGGTCGTCTTCAAGGTCGCGGGCGCGGTTGACAGACCGCTGCTGGCGCGCCTGCAGCAAACCGTCGACCGCGCCGTGTCGATTGTCCCGACCGCTCGTGCCGGCCCGCTGCGAGC
>DASVEU010000209.1:0-9614 GCA_036380395.1 Gaiellaceae bacterium | reverse complement strand
TTAAAGCGGTACGCGAGCTGGGTTCAGAACGTCGTGAGACAGTTCGGTCCCTATCCACCATGGGCGCTGGAAGCTTGAGAGGAGTCGCTCCTAGTACGAGAGGACCGGAGCGAACAGACCTCTGGTGTATCAGTCGTCGTGCCAACGGCGCTGCTGATTAGCCACGTCTGGATGGGATAACCGCTGAAAGCATCTAAGCGGGAAGCCCACCTCGAGATGAGGCTTCCCATCCCCTAGAGGGAGTAAGAGCCGTGGGAGACCACCACGTTGATAGGCGGGACGTGCAAGCGTGGCGACACGTTCAGCGGACCCGTACTAATTGCTCGAGGTCTTGATTTTGAACACCGAGTGTGGAGCTATGGAGTTTTGAGGGTGCGCGGAAACGCGCAGCGCCCTGACAACTTCGGCGGTCATAGCGGCAGGGAAACACCTCTTCCCATTCCGAACAGAGAAGTTAAGCCTGCTTGCGCCGATGGTACTCGGAGGGCAACCTCCCGGGAGAGTAGGCAGCCGCCGATTATCTTTTCGACGAAGGGCCGCTAACGCGGCCTTTCGTCGTTCTAGGCTTGGAAAAGTGGAGCTGCGCGACGGCGACATCCTTCTGCGTGACTGGACGCTGGACGACGTTCCTGCGATCGTCGCGGCGTGCAACGACGCGGAGATCCTGCATTGGATTCCCGTCATCCCGCGCCCGTATACGGAGGACGACGCGCGCGCATTCGTCCTGAGAGAGGTCCCGGGTGTCGGGACGCACCAGTTCGCCATCACTGCCAATGAACGTGTCGTAGGCTCGATCGGAATGACGGTCAACGATTTCCGTACCGGTCACATCGGCTACTGGTGCGCCTCAGAGAATCGCGGCCGTGGTATCACAACTCGAGCGCTGCGGATTCTCTGCAAGCACTCGTTTGAGGAGCTCGAACTGCAGCGGCTGGAGTTGATCACCGACCCGGACAACCGAGCTTCGCAAAGAGTTGCGGAGAAGGTGGGATTCCAACGGGAAGGAGTGCTGCGGTCGCACCTCCTCCATCCGGACCGGCGGCGCCGCGACTCGGTGATGTTCTCGCTGCTTCCAGGCGAGCTCGTCTAGATCGGGAGCGTCAGGCTCTCGAGGTCGCGCGGGTAGTAGGTCAGGAACTCGATTCCGTCGTCTGTCACGGCCACGGTGTCCGAGTGCCGGAAGCCCCCCAAACCGGCTGCATAGAGCCCGGGCTCGACGGTGAACACCATCCCGGGCTTGATCTGCGTGTCGTCGCCGATGTCGAGGAAGGGTCCCTCGTGGTAGCGGAGCCCGATGCAGTGCCCGACGTGGTGCTTCCAGTAGTCCCAGAGATCATGCTTGTCGTAATACGCGCGGACTGCGCGGTCGACGTCAGAGCAGCGTGCGCCGGGCTTGATCGCCTCGAACGCGACGTCCTGTAGCGCGACCATATGGTCGAACAGACGCTGCTGTTCAGGTGTCGGCGGCCCGATAACCATCGTGCGCTCGAGCTCCGACAGGTAACCCCACACCGGCGCGGTCGCTCCGGTCACGAGGACGTCGCCGGCCTGGAACACGATGTTGTTGGCGAGCGCGTGCGGGATTGCCGCGTTGCGCCCGATCTGCCCGCGATAGCCTGCGCCGGCCCCATCGAAGAAGAAGCTTTGCGCGCGATACAGCGGGCCGATCGCGTCGAGCATCGCGAGCGAGGCCTCCGTGCTTGCGCGCCGGGACACCTCGCTTTCCGTCAACCCGGGCCGGGTGTACCGCTGCAGCAAAACGTGCGCGAGGTTGCCCCATTTCGAGCTCTCGCGAATCAGTTCGATCTCCGCGCCGCTCTTGACCGCCATCTGGTCCTCGACGAAGGCGGTGATCTTCTCGGGAGTCGTTCCAGTCAGCTCGGTGAGCGAAGGCCCTCGATAGCCGAGTACCCAGGGATACCCGTCCTGGTCGGCGCCGAAGGACCCCGTGACAGCCATTTCTTCGAGCAGGCCGCGGAGGGATTCCATGGGATGCCTCTCCGACGGGTACTCCGGGTAGTCCGCGACGTGCTCGACGCTGGCATTCGCTTGTGCGTGCTCGCGCTCTAACCGAGGAACGAGCATGCCGCCCTTACCGTCAGCGGTCAGGACGAAGGCGATTGGGCGCTCCGTGGGCGCGAAGGCAAAGCCGGCGTAGTAGAGGACGTAGTAGGGGTCGAAGAGGACGGCGCCATTCAGCTTGCGCCCGAGCAGGTGGTCGGCGAGCGCTGCCAGCCGCTCCTCGTATTCGGATTGTTCAATCGCGAGGGTCAAGCCGCGCGGAGCTTCTCACGCCAGTCGGGATCGAGCTCGCGCAGCCGCCGCACGCGTTCGCCTACGGGCGGATGCGTCACGAAGAGCGCAGCCAGGCCGACCTCGAGAAACGGGTTGATCGTGTAGAGCGGTTCGGTGGCCGGGCTGCCACTGAATGAAACGAGCTCGGCGGCCTGGTCGAGGCGCACCAGGGCATCGGCCATCGGGTGCGGCGTGTCGGAGATCGCTGCAGCAGCGCGGTCTGCGAGGAACTCGCGCTTCGGTGAGAGCAGAAGATGGACGAACGCCGAGGCCAGCGGCCCCAGGAACCACAGCAGGACGCGCTGGAACCAACCGCCGACTCTGCTCAGCTCGAGCAGCGTCGCGGCGAGCACGACGACGGACGTCTGCACGACGACGTCGCGATGGCGCACGTGTGCGAGCTCGTGTGCCAGCACAGCCTCGAGCTCCGCCGGAGACGCCGCAGATAGGAGGCCCGCGCTCACTGCGATCGTCGAGCCACGGGGCCCTCGGCCGGTGGCGAGCGCCCGTGGCAGCCCGTCGTCGATCAAGTACAACCGCGGCTTCGCGACGCCCGCGCGAGCTGCGAGTCGCTCGATCGTGGAGTGGAGCCCGGGCGCCCCTCCGACCGGGAGCTCGCGTGCACGTACCAGTCCGAGTGCGACGCGGTCTGCGTACCAGTAGAGAGCGCCCGCGAGCAGCACGCCGCAGAAGACGAAGATCGAGAGGAGGCGATAGCCGCCGAGTGCCCAGCCGATCAGCCCGAGCAGTGCGCAGGCTCCGAGCAGCAAGGCCCAGGCCTTGAGGACGTTCCGAATGACGAGAAGCCGGCCTCCCAAAACGGGGGCCCTAGTTGCCGTCTTCCTGCTCGAGCCCGCGCGGAGGCCAGTCATCCTCCGGGGCGTCGCAACGGCTCGAACAGTGCAGCGAGGCGATGTTCTGCAGCGGAACGAGAATGTGTCCGTTCAGCTCGATGTGGGCGACGTCCTCCACATAGCAATAGGCCGTCAGGACACCTTCCTGATACTCGCCCCCGAACAGCGCGACCTCCACCTGCTCGCCCTTGTATTTGTTGGTGTAGTCCTCCACAGGGGGCCTCAGTCTAGCGGCGCCAGTTTCCCGTCCCTAGCCCCGTATCTGGCCACCGAGCAATTGGGCACGCCTGGAATCAGCCTGTGATCCCGGACGTAGTCGACGCCGGCCGCCAGGGCATGGATGACTCGGATCGAGCCGCCGTGAGAAACCACCAGGACCTCCTCGCCGGGATGGAGGCGCAGCACGTCTGAAAGAAAGTCCTCTACGCGCGCAGAGAAATCCTCGAAGGCCTCGGCGTCGTCTGCCCCGGCGCCCTCGCCGGCGAGCCAGCGTCTGTGGGCGTCGGCGAACCGTTCCTCGATCTCGGTCGTCGTGAGCCCCTCCCACGATCCGAACCCGCGCTCCCGCAGCCTTGGATCGAGTCGAACCTCGAGGCCGAGCTTCGCCGCGACGATCTCCGCCGTCTCCCGCGCCCGGGCGAGGTCGCTCGAATAGAGAACGTCGATCTCGCCATCCAGCTGTTGAGCGAGCGCCCGCGCCTGCTCGCGGCCTACGTCGTTCAGCCGCGTGTCGGAGCCGCCTTGCCAGCGGCCGTCGCGGTTCCAATCCGTCTCGCCGTGGCGAACCAGGAGCAGGTTGGTCATGCCAGTCACGGCACTAGGGCGCCGCTTGCGGTGCGCTCGTCCGGACGTACGGGCTCTGCCCGCGCGTCCGTCTGAACTGACCGGTCGAGACGTTGGAATCCATACCAGAGGCTCTAGGCTACCCAGCCCATGGATCTCGGCCTCAAAGATCGGATCTGCCTCGTCACCGGCTCGACCGCGGGCATCGGGCTCGAGACCGCGCGGCTGCTCGCAGCGGAAGGCGCGCGTGTGGTGGTCAACGGGCGAAACGCCGATCGGGTCGAGCAAGCCCGCGCCGATGTCGGCGCCGCACTTGGAGTCGCATGCGACCTGTCGCAGCCCGCCGCGGCGGAACGGCTCGTCGCTGAAACAGCGGCGGCCCTCGGCCCCGTCGAGTGCCTGGTGAACAACGTCGGCGTGGCCTACCAGGTCGACTTCGAGGACGTGACGGACGAGCAATGGGACGCGATGTGGCAACTGAATGTGATGAGCTACGTTCGCTGCATCCGCGCCGTTCTGCCGGCGATGAAGGAGGCAGGTGCGGGCACGATCGTGAACGTCTCGTCGACGGCTGGGAAGCGTCCGTCGACAGGCATGCCGAACTACTCGGTCACGAAGGCGGCGGTACTCTCACTCTCGCGTCTCGTGGCCGATCTCTACGCCAAGCACGGCGTGCGCTGTAATGCTGTCGCACCAGGCCCGACGGCGACCGCCGCGTGGCTGGGTGACGGAGGTTTGGCAGACCAGCAGGCGGCCGCTTCTATTAAGACGCGTCAACAAGTGCTCGAGGCCGTCGGAGCCGGGCGCCCGCTGGGCCGACTCGCCGAGCCCGATGAAATCGCCGCCGTCATCGTATTTCTCTGCTCCCGGCGCGCTTCCTACGTAACCGGTTCAGCCTGGAGCGCGGACGGCGGAACCGTCCCGATCATCATCTAGCCTGAGACTCATGCCAGAGCTCGCAGGAAGAGTCGCGGACGCCTTCGAGGCGCAGGTGCGCGAGCTGGAGGAACGGTGGCTCTCGCCGTTGGCGGTCCGCTCCTACGAGACGCGGGGACGACTCCGCCCGGAGGACGACTGCCGCCTGCGCACGCCGTTCCAGCGCGACCGCGACCGCATCTTGCATTCGAAGCCGTTTCGGCGACTGAAGGGGAAGACTCAGGTCTTCATCGATCCCGCAGGCGATCACTACCGCACGCGCATGACTCACACGCTCGAGACGACGGGTATCGCCCGTGGCGTGGCGCGAGCCCTGCGGTTGAACGAGGATCTCGTCGAAGCGATCGGGCTCGGCCATGACATGGGGCACACGCCCTTTGGCCACGCCGGCGAGGATGCGCTCGACGCCGCGCTGCAAGAGCGTTTCGGCCGGACCTTCCGTCACAACGAGCAGTCGGTGCGGATCGCGGAGTCGCTGAACCTGACGGAGGAGGTTCGCGATGGGATCCTCACTCACACCGGGACGCAGGAGCCGGCGACGCTCGAGGGCAAGATCGTTCGAATCGTCGACCGTGTCGCGTACATCAACCACGACATCGACGATGCCGTCCGCTTCGGGATCCTCGATCCAGCGGAGTTGCCCTACGAGGAGGTTGCGCTCCTCGGCGACCGGGGCTCGCGACGCATCGACACACTGGTGCACGACCTGGTCGAGAGCTCCGAGCGTGCCGGAGACATCGTGCAGAGCGAGGAGATCGGCGGGGCAATGCTCGCACTGCGTTCGTTCATGTTCGAGCGGGTCTACCTAGGCCCGCACACGCGGCAGGAACAGGAGCGCGCGCGGGCAACCGTGCGGCGGATCTTCGAGCATCTCGCCGAGCGTGGCGAGGAGCCCGGGCAGATCGTCGAGTTCATTGCAGGGATGACCGACCGATTCGCGCTGAGCTACGTCGCGGAGCTGGAGTAGTGGCCCGGATCAAAGACACGTCGGTCGAAGAGGTCAAAGCTGCCGCGGACATGATCTCGGTCGTGTCGGAGCGCACTCAGCTCCGCAAGGCCGGCGCCCGTTACATGGGGCGCTGCCCGTTCCACGAAGAGCGGACGCCCAGCTTTTCCGTGAACGGGGTGGACAAGTTCTACTACTGCTTCGGCTGCGGGGCGAAAGGCGACCTGATCACTTTCGTTCGCGAAACCGAGCAGCTCGATTTCGCCGAAGCGATCGAGTGGCTTGCAGACCGCTTCAACGTCCAGATCGAGTACGAGGAAACGTCGCCTCAGCAAGATGCTCGGCGGCGTCGGCGCGAGCGTCTGCTCGAGTTGCTGGAAGCAGCCGCGTCGTTCTACGAGCGATACCTCTGGGACTCGCAGGCCGGCTCGCTGGCGCGCGACTACCTCGCCGGCCGCGGTCTCGGCGAGGAAGTGTGTCGTGAGTACCGGCTCGGGTTGGCGCTCGGCGGAACGACATTGACGCGGAAGGCGCTCGAGCGCGGGTTCACGCGCGACGAACTGGTTGCCGCGGGCCTCATCAACAGGCGCGGCAACGACTACTTCTTCGGGCGGTTGCTCTTTCCACTCACGGACGCACGGGGTCGCGTGCTCGGCTTTCAGGCGCGCAAGCTGCGCGAGGACGATCCGCTGAAGGCGAAGTACGTCAACTCACCTGAAGGGGAGCTGTTCCGGAAAGGCGACTTGCTCTACGGGCTCGACCGTGCCCGGGCCGCGATCGCGAAGCAGGAACGCGCCATCGTCGTCGAGGGGAACACCGACGTGCTCGCGCTCAGCCAGGCCGGGCTCGAGCCGGTGGTCGCGTCGATGGGAACCGCGCTGACCGACCGGCAGCTGAAGGAGCTCGGACGGCTGACGACGCGCGTGTGGCTCTGCTTCGACGGTGATGCCGCAGGTGAGGCGGCAACCTTACGAGGGATGGAGCTGGCGTTCGCACAGGGTCTCGACGTTCGAGTCGTCGCGCTGCCCGCTGGTTTCGATCCGGCCGATCTGGCGGAGGGATTCGAGCAGTTGCTTACGCGGGCGGAGAGCTATCTGGCCTACCGCGTTCGCCTCGAGATCGAACGGGCGGCCGACCGCCAGGAAGCGTTCGTCCGCGTCCGGGAGGTGCTCTCGCGTTTCGAGGAGTCACCCGAACGGCAGGACGCCATCCGCTATGCCGCGGACAAGCTCGATCTGCCGAAGGAGACACAGGCCGGACTTGCTCCGCGAGGTGCTGCGTCGGCCACGGGACGTGTTTCCGCGAGATTGCTCGATGCCGGCGAGCGGCTCGAGCAGAATGCTCTCGCCGGAGTCGCCGCCCATCCTGCCCTTCTGCCCGTGCTCGCCGAGCTCGGGCCCGAGCACTTCGACGGCGAGCAGCACCGACGGCTACGAGAGCAGCTGGTGTCGGGTGGCGAGCCTGATGCCGACCTCGTGGGCCTCGCCGCGGAGCTCGACGCGCGTGCGAGCTCGGAAGGGATCGACGAGCGGACGGCTGAGGAGCTTTTGCTTCGCCTCCGTGCGAGAGGGATCAAACGCGAGCTACTGGAGGCAGATCCGGCGCATACCATCGAGTTGCAAGCCTCGATGGCCAAGATCCTCGCCGCGATCGAGGAATTGGCCTCTGCACAGGCGCTCTCGCGCTGAGGTCGAGTCCAGACTTCAACGGCTAAACTAGCCCCCTGCTTTCCCCAGTAGCTCAATTGGCAGAGCATCCGGCTGTTAACCGGAGGGTTGTTGGTTCGAGTCCAACCTGGGGAGCTCGGCCGCCGGAAAACGCGCTTCGCGCATGTTTTCCGGCGGGTTCCGAGATTCAGTCGGCGGCGAGGGGGACCCTCGCCTATCGCTTCGTCGCGCGTCCGCGCGGCCCGCTTTCCGTCGTGTGTCTGTGACGATTGCGGCGAGGCAAGGGCTTCGGTTGATTCTTGACCTGAGCAGGGGTTTCTGAACTGAATAGCGCATGCTCCTGAGGGAGGTCGAGTACGCTCGTCCCGCGAGCGTTCAGGAAGCCCTGCGCCTTCTTGGCGCAAACGACGGCGCTCGCCCGCTCGCGGGCGGACAGACGCTGATCAACGTGATGAAGGCCCGCGCGGCATCGCCTGACGTTCTCGTCGACCTCGCTGACATCGGCGAGTTGCGCGGGATCGAGCTCCGCGCCGACGGGACGGTCGAGCTCGGTGCGATGACCACGTACACCGAGATCATCGACTCTGCGGAGGCACGTGCGCGCCCGATCCTCGGCGAGGTCTGCAACCAGATCGCGGACGTTCAGGTCCGCAACCGCGGCACGATCGGCGGCAACGTCTGCTCCAACGATCCGACGAACCATCTCCCTCCGCTGCTCGTCGCGATCGGCGCGACGATGACGATCGTCGGCTCGGACGGCGAGCGCTCCGTGTCCGCTGAGGAATTCTTCCTGGGCGTCTACATGACTGCGGCCGGCCCGGGAGAGCTGCTGACGAAAATCTCGGTATCGCCCGGCAAGAGCGACGGCTTCGCTTCCGTCCCGATCGGCAAGGACGGGACGTGCATCGTCAACGTCGCCGCGTCGCTCGACGGTGGCGCGGTGCGCCTCGCGATCGGCTGCGTCGACGCAGTACCTGTCCTCCTGAGACCGGAGTCGACAGAAGACGAGGCCGTCCGCTCGGCGGTGCAGGGCGCCAATCTCGATCCGCCTTGGGACGTCCACGCCTCGGCCGGCTACCGCCGGCACCTCGCGGAAGTTCTCGCCCTACGCGCGGTCGCCCAGGCCGCCGGAAGGAATTAGTGGAAGCAGTCGCTCGGAAAACGATCACGGTCGACGCCAACGGCGAGCAGTACGAGCGCGAGGTCGATGCGCGACGGTTGTTGATCCACTTCCTCCGCGACGACCTCGACCTGACCGGGAGCCACATCGGCTGCGACACGGGGAACTGCGGCGCCTGCTCCGTGCTGATCGACGGCACGCTGGTCAAAAGCTGCATGATGCTCGCCGTCCAGGCGGACGGGACCAAGATCGAGACGGTCGAGGGCCTCGCCTCCGAGGGCGAGCTGAACGGCCTCCAGCAAGCGTTTTCAGAGCACCACGCGCTCCAGTGCGGCTACTGCACGCCGGGGATGCTGATGAGCGCCACAGCGCTCCTGCGCCAGAATGAGAGCCCCAGCGAGGACGAGATCCGCAAAGGCATCCAAGGGAACATCTGCCGCTGCACGGGTTACGTGAACATCGTCGAGGCGATCAAGGCGGCCGCTGAGTGACCGAGACTACCGTCACTCCGGCGCGCCCGCTCGTCGTCGAAGAAGGGGACGTCAAGCCGGGCTTCATCGGCCAGAGCATCCCGCGCAAAGAAGACAAGCGACTCGTCCAGGGCGAGGGCGTCTTCTTCGACGACGTGAAACGGCACGAGATGGGCTTCGTCCACTTCGTCCGCTCTCCGTACGCGCACGCACGGATCAAGTCGGTCGACGTCTCGAAGGCTCTCGAGCTGGACGGCGTCTACGGGACGCTGACGGGCGACGAGGTCGCGATCCTCACCGATCCGTTCTTCGAGCTTTCGACGCCGCCGGGGGCGAACATCAAGGACTACGCGCTCGCGGTCGGCCGTGTGCGTCATGTCGGCGATCCCGTCGCGGCGGTGGTCGCACGTACGCGCGAGCTCGCGCGCGACGCTGCCGAGCTCGTCGAGGTCGAGTACGACCCGCTCCCGCACGTTCTCGACGGCGAGGAGTCGCTGAGAGACGAGGTCGTGCTGCACGAGGATGCCGGGTCGAACACCGTCT
>DASVEU010000208.1:0-9750 GCA_036380395.1 Gaiellaceae bacterium | reverse complement strand
CAGGTGCTCGCCGCCAACGTCGACGCGGCCTTTCTCCTCGCCGGGCTCGACGACGACTTCAGCCTGCGCCGGCTGGAGCGCTACATCACGATCGCGTGGGAGAGCGGCGCTCAACCGATCGTGGTGCTCACGAAGGCCGACCTTTCTCCGGATGTCCCCGAGGCTGTGCTCGCAGTCGAGACGGTCGCAATCGGCGTCCCGGTCCACCCCGTCTCGAACGTCACGGGCGAAGGGCTCGAAGCCCTCGACCCCTACCTGCAACCCGGCCGCACGATCGTCCTACTCGGGTCTTCAGGCGTCGGCAAGTCGACTCTGCTCAACCGGCTGGCCGATGAGGAAGTGATGCTCACACGTGCGGTCGCGGCCGACGGAACCGGGCGTCACACCACGACGCATCGTGAGCTCGTCCGCCTGCCCGGCGGCGGGCTGGTCATCGACACTCCGGGCCTGCGCGAGCTCCGGTTCTGGGAGGGCGATCTCAGCGCCGCGTTCGAGGACATCGAGGCGCTTGCGCTGGAATGCAAGTTCCGGAACTGCGCGCACATGCGCGAGCCGGAGTGTGCGGTCTTGGCCGCGGTCGACGACGGCTCGCTGGAGCTCGACCGCTTGCGCTCGTGGCGAAAGCTCCAGCGGGAGCTCGAGGCGATCGCTGCCCGCACCGACACGCGTCTGCGCATCGCGCGGAAGAAGCGCTGGAAGCAGGTCGCGTCAGTCGCGCGCCAGAAATCGAGGCCGTAGGAGCTACGCGACTTCGCAGCCGAGCAGCTGCAGCGCCACGAGCGAGCTCTCGATGAAGCTTCGAGCCTCTTGGGCGGTGTCGAACACGTACGGCCCGGCGCTCTTGGGTTTCACCGTGAGCTCGTCGACCGGATAGACGTCTGCAGCGACGACCCACTCCGTCCCGTAATCGGCGCAGGTCAGGCGCACAACCGGCCTTCCATCCTTGCGCACCGCGGAGATGAGCTCGCGAACGGCGTTGACCGGAAAGTTCATGCGCCGTTGCGACCGAGAACGTCGACCGACACGACCTGCCGCCCGTCGATGGTCGCATCGCCGATGGCGACGGTGCCGCCGGCCTCGGCTTCGTCGATCACGCGCATGCCCAGTTGCTTCGCGTACTCGAAATCGGTCGCTTCTGCCACCAGGAGGGTCGCACCGCTCGCGAGCGTCACTTCGATGCGATAAGTCGTCGTCGGCTCCGGCGGCGCCTGCGTCCTCGCCTCGGCGAGCGCCATCTGCGTGATCATCCCTTGCGGCTCGATGTGCAATCGTTCGATGGCGTCTTTGATGTCAGAGCGAGCGGCGGTCACAAGCCGAATCGGCCCGTGCAGCGCTGCTTGGAGCCTGGTCAGATGCGACGCGTTGTCGGCATCGGGCACCGCGACCAGCGTGCAGTCTCCCTCTCGCTGCAGCGGCAAAGCGCAGTACATCTCAGCGACCGGCTGCGGCAGCAAACGCGCGACCTCCGGATCGATCGGGAACTCGGTGAGGTCGACAAACTCCTGTCCGTTCTGGGCTGCGAGCAGACGCGTCAAATCGCGCTCGGGCAATCCGTAGTCGAGCAGTACCTCTCCGAGCCGCCGTCCGCTTTCAGCCGCTTCCGCAAGAGCTCTGTTGACGGTCTCGAGCGGCATCAGCCCCGAGCGATACACGAGCGTGCCGAGCGGATAGCTCCGCATCTCCGCGGTGCTGAAGGGTGGGACAGTCGGCGAAGCCGACGCCGCTTGGCTGGTCTCGAAGATAGTCATCCTTGCCGCAGTTCTCCAAGAACACAGTCGGCGGATCCGGGGGTGGCGTCTACCCCCCGAAAGAGCTAACTCGATGGAGCCCAGACGCTGGCGGTCTAAGTCAACGTGCCCGGGTGACCTTGCTGAGGCCGACCGGATAGTCGGCATCGAGCCCCTTGGCGTGCGCCAGCGCCCCCGCAAAGAGCTGGCCCGGGACCACGGAAAGGAGCGGCGAGAGGATCGGATGCGGCGCCTCCGGCACCGGCAGGACGTAGGCAGCCCCTTCGATCTCCGCCGCTGCGTTACCGCTCGCCACGACCGTCGCTCCGGCCTCGATGACGCGGGCGGCCGCCTCGAGGACGGCCGGGAGGCTTTCGTCCCGCGACGCGATCGTCCAGACCGGGAACATCGAGTCGAGTGCAGCAATCGGGCCGTGCGCGAGATCCGTCGCGGTGAGTGGCTCCGCAGCGACGCGGCAGGTCTCGGTCAGCTTCAGCGCGACCTCGCGCGCCGTGCCGAACTCGATGCCCCGCCCGATCACGTACATCCGCCCGACATATGCGAAAGCCATGGCGACGTTCGAGACCGCCTGCTCGAGCAACGTGAGCGATTCCGAAAGCTGACCCGAGACGGTCCGCAGCCCCTCTGCGATCTCGCGTCCTCTTCCCGCCGCTCCTCCTGCCACCCAGGCCAGTGCCGCCAGTGTGTTGAAGAACGTCCTCGATGCGGCGACCGCGTGCTCGGGCCCAGCAGACAGAGCCAGCGTTGCATCGGCTGCCGCGGCAAGGCTCGAGTCCGCTCCGTTCGTGATCCCGACCGTGAAGGCCCCGCGTCCACGAGCACGCTTCACGTACTCGACGACATCGGGCGTCTCGCCCGACTGCGAGAGGCCGATCACGACAGAGCTCGAGAGGTCGATCTTCGCGTCGTAGTAGACGGTGAGCGAGATCGAGTCGCGCATCGCAGTCCATCCCGGCAGTAGCCCGAATGCGTACACGCCGAACGATGCGGCCGCGTCGGACGAGCCGTGGCCGACCAGCCGGACGACCGAGGGCTGGCGCTCTCTCATCACCTTGCTGACGGCGTCGAAGTCGGCCTCCTCATCGAGCAACCGGAGCAGCGCCTGAGGCTGCTCTCTGATCTCGCCGAGGAACAGCTCGCCCGGATTGTGCGGGCCCGGCACGCGGGGCATCAGCGTTCCAGCCGCTCGCCGTTCGCCGGATCGAAGAGATGCGCCTCGTCGGCCCGCGGCCGCAGGGTCACACGATCACCCTGCTTCGGCGCCTTCCGCGCCTCCGAGCGTGCCACGAGCTTCATCGTCTCTCCACCCAGTTCGGTGCTGCAGAACACGAACGCATCGGCTCCGACGTCCTCCACGACATCGACCTTGGCCGGGATTCCCTCCTCCGCGACATCCAGCGACTCGGGCCGGACACCGATCACAAGGCTCGTTCTCCCGTTGGCCACCACGCCCTCCGGCAGGGGCACGTTCACGCCGCCGAAGGAGGCCGTGCCGTTGGACACCGGCACCGTGCAGAGGTTCATCGCCGGTGACCCGATGAAGCCGGCCACGAACACGTTCGCCGGCCTCTCGTAGAGATGCCGCGGGGGTCCGCACTGCTGCAGATGCCCCTCGTGGAGAACAGCCACGCGGTGCCCCAGCGTCATCGCCTCGGCCTGGTCGTGCGTCACGTAAACGGTGGTGATGCCGAAGTCGGCCTGCAGAGCTGCGATGTCGGCCCGCATCTGCACGCGCAGCTTCGCGTCGAGGTTCGACAGGGGCTCGTCCATCAGGAACACGCTGGGGACTCGGACGATCGCCCGGCCCATGGCGACCCTCTGGCGCTGGCCGCCCGAAAGCTGGCCCGGTTTCCGCTCGAGGTAATCGGAGAGGCCGAGGAGCTTCGCGACCTCCCTCACCCGCTTTTCGCGCTCGGCCTTTTTCACCTTCGCGATCCGTAAGGGGAAGCCAATGTTCGCCGCGACGGTGAGATATGGGTAGAGCGCGTAGTTCTGGAAGACCATCGAGACGTCGCGCTCCTTCGGCGGCACATCGCTGACGTCGCGATCGCCGATATAGACCGCGCCCGCATCGACCTCTTCCAGACCGGCGAGCATCCGGAGCGCTGTCGTCTTGCCCGAGCCCGACGGTCCCACGAGGACCATGAACTCCCCGTCGTGCACGTCGAGGTCGAGAGCGTCGACCGCAGGCGCATCGGTTCCGGGGTAGAGCCTGGTCGCCTGGACGTATCGCACCTCAGCCAACGGTCGCCACCCCTTCCAGCTGGGAAAACGCCGCCCCGAGCTCGCGGCGCAGCCGTGCCTGGGCCTCGGGGCCCGCCTCGAGCTCGTCGAGCCCGAGCAGCGCCGCCCCCACGATTGCCGCGGAGGCGGTCGGCCGGACGGTGACGTTCGGAGCGGCCTCGCGCAGGCCGGAATCGATAGCGGCCAGCAGATCGCCGTCGACGTCTTGCAAGACACCGCCGCCGAGCAGCACCTCCACGGGCTCCTCTGTGAGCTCCAATCGCGTCAGCGCGACGCGAGCGAGCGCGACCACCTCGGAGGCGAGGCGCTGGACGATCTCGGCCGCGACGGCGTCGTCCGCTGCCTCCGCCAGCACGAGCGGTGCGAGCTCGATGACGCGGCGCTGGTCGATCCGCCCCGTGTGAATCCCTTCGGCGAGCTCGCTCGGCGTGGTGACGCCGAAGTGCGCGGGGACGGCCCGCTCGAGGGTCGTCCGTGGACCGCGCCCGTCTTCGCTCCGCGCCGCGGCGGAGACGGCCGCCAAGCCCAGGTCGTAGCCCCCGCCCCAGTCTCCGGTGATCGCGCCCAGCGCCGGAAAGCGTGCATGCCGTCCATCCGGCCCGACACCCACGCAGTTGATCCCCGCGCCGCACGTGACCGCGACGCCCCACCCGAGTTCCGTGCCGGCGCGCAGGACTGCAAACGTGTCGTTGCCCACGTGCACGCTCTGAGCCCAGCCGCGCTGCTCGACGGCGACTCGCACCGCGTCTTCTTCCGCAGGAAAGTCGACTCCGGCCATCAACAGGGTCACCACGTGGGCGACCCGGCCCGTGCCGTCACCCAGCTGGGCTTCGCGCAGCGCCTCTTCCAGGAGCCCTTCCACCACGGCGAGAGCTCCGTCGACGCCGAGGTGCTGAGGCGAGCTCAGCGCGCCGCGAACGAGCGCGAGCACCTCGCCGTCGGCGTTGACGAGCGCAACGTCCGTCTTGGAGTTGCCGCCGTCGACGGCCAGGACACCAGCTCGAGTCACTTTCCGATCTCCGCGTGGAACTGCGGCAGGTGTGCGGCGCCGGCTTCGAGCAACCGGTCGACGAGCTCCTCCGAAAGAGCATGCTGGCCGATCAGCGGGTGCGTCAGTAACGCCTTGCGCGCAATCCCCGGGTCGCCGCCGACGGACGCCTGCGCGGCGAGCCGCTCGTAGGCGGTGACGTGCTGCATGAGGCCGAGCAGCTCCGGCGCGACCGGTGGCTGCGGCAACGGCTTGGCGCCGCCGGCACCGACCTCGGCCAGCACTTCGATCACGTCGTCGTCGGCAAGCCCCTCGACGGTCCCGTTGTTGCGGACGTCGACGACGTGAGGCTCCCCGGTGTCTGCGGCGAGCGCGCCGACGAGCCCGATCGCGGCCTCGCTGTAGAACGCGCCGCCACGCTGCTCGAGGAGCGACGGCTTCTCGACCAGGTTGGGGTCGCGGTACAGATCGAGCAGCTCGCGCTCGATCTCGGCGACCGTCGTCGCGCGGGGCACTCCGCCGAGCTGTTCCGCGAGCACGGCGTCATGGGAATAGAAGTAGTGGAGGTAGTACGAGGGAATGACGCCGAGCTCGTCCAGCAGCTGCCGTGACAGCCCGCTCTGCCGTGCGATCTCGTCGCCGTGCGCCGCCATGAGATCCGCAATCACGTCCTCACCGTCGAGCCACACGTGACGAACCCACGAGAGATGGTTGAGTCCGACTTGATCGACCCGCACGCGGTCCGGCTCGACGCCGAGCATCCGCGCAAAGCTCCGCTGAAAGCCGATCGCGACGTTGCAGAGACCGACCGCCCGATGCCCGTGATCGAGCAGCGACCGTGTGACGATCCCGACCGGATTCGTGAAGTCGACGATCCAGGCCCCGTCCGCTGCACATTGTCGTACGCGGTCGGCGATCCCGAGCACGACGGGGACGGTGCGCAGGGCCTTGCCGAGCCCGCCGGCCCCTGTGGTCTCCTGCCCGATGCAGCCGCAGGCAAGCGGCACGGTCTCGTCCGAAAGGCGAGCGTCCTGGCCGCCGACGCGGATCTGGATCAGGACGAAGTCGGCGCCGTCGACGGCCCGGTCGAGATCGTCGGTGATCTCCAGCCGCCCTCCGTACCCCTGCCGGTCGAGCATCCGCTGCGCGAGTCCACCCACGACCTCGCGCCGCTCCGGATCGATGTCCTGCAGCACGAGCTCGCTCACGTCGATGCGATCTCGCTCGCGCGACAACCCCGACACGAGCTCCGGCGTGTAGGTCGAGCCGCCTCCGATCACGGCGATCTTCAAGTGCCCCTCCCGGTGATTTCATCCTGGCGCCGCGTGATCGCGGGCCAGAAGCCGGCACCGAGGCATCGCTTGCGATGCCGACCGTAGGAGGCCGTGCCGGCTTCGCCGGTGCGGCCGTTTTGTATTGCCGGGAGGGGCACTAGCCCTTTACCCCCGTCAGCGTCACGCCTTCGACGAAGGCCTTCTGCGCGAGGAAGAAGACGATGATCACCGGCGCCATCACGAGCAGGGTCGCCGCCATGGTGAGGTTCCATTGCACCTGGTGCAGGGAGCGGAACTCCGAGAGCCCGATCTGGAGCACCCAGCTGCTCGGGTTCTCGCGTGTATAGAGAAGCGGCAGGAAGAAGTCGTTGAAGGTGTAGAGGAACGAGAAGAGTGCAACCGCCGCGATCGCCGGCTTCGCGAGCCTGAGGACGACCGTGGCGAGGATGCGCAGCTCGCCGCAGCCGTCGACACGGGCCGCGTCGAGGTACTCCTCCGGAATCGTCAGGAAGAACTGGCGCAGGAGGAAGATCGAGAATGCGTCACCGAACCAACTGGGGATGATCAGCGGCGCGAGGCCCCCGACGAGGCCCAGCTTCGCCCACATCACATAGAGGGGCACGACGGCGACGACCGGCGGCAGCATCAAAGCGATCAGGACGAGCCCGAACGCGAAGTTTCGGCCACGCCAGCGAATGCGCGAGAGAGCGTAGGCAACCGGAATGCTCGAGACGAGCACGCCGAGCGTGGCGAGCACCGCGTAGATCATCGTGTTCAAGGCCCAGCGCCAGATCGGCGCCTGGTGAAACACGTCCACGAAGTTCTGCCAGCGAAACGGGCTCGGCCAGAGATGCGACGACAGCGCCTGTCCGTTCGTCATCAGCGCCGTCAGAAAGATGAATACGAACGGTGCGAGAAAGGCGATCGCCGCCACGATCAGCAACGAGTGGTTCGCGACGGCCAGCAGGAACCGGTGCCGCCGAACGCTGGCGGGCGGCCTTCGCCTCGTCAGAGCGGCCGCGACAGGCAAGGTCTCCGTGCTCACTTCGCCGCCCCGACGTAGTGAACCCAGCGGCGCGAGTTGCGGATGATGAGGACGGTGATGGTGAACGCGACGACGAGCAGCAGCACCGACATCGCCGAGGCATAGCCCATGTTGAAATAACGGAACCCGTGCTGATAGAGCAGGACGGGATAGAAGAGCGTCGACGCTTCGGGGTAGCCAAGGTTGTTCACCGTCTGGTCGCCCGCCTGCGAGGCCTGGCCGGAGGCGACGTTGGCGGCGACGTAGGCCTGCGTGAAGTACTGGAGCCCGGCAATGACCCCGATCACGACCGAGAAGAGGATCACGGGACTGATCGTCGGCAACGTCACCCAGCGCAGCCGTTGCAACGGCCCCGCGCCGTCCAGTTCGGCCGACTCGTACAGGTGCCTGGGCACGTCGAGGAGGGCCGCGAGAAAGATGATCATGATGTTCCCGACTCCCCACAGTCCGAGCATCACGAGCGAGGGCTTCGACCACCCGGGCGACTGGAACCACAGCGGCCCCTCGATTCCGAGGTGCTTGAGCAGGATGTTCACCGGGCCTGTCGCCGGGTTGAGGATGTAGACGAACGCAAGCGTGGCCGCGACCGGCGGCGCCAGCGCCGGCAGGTAGAAGATCGTCCGGAAGAAGCCGGCGCCACGGCGCGCACGCGCGAGCATCATCGCAATGCCGAACGCGAACACCACCTGCAGCGGAACCATCACCGCGATGATCCAGAGGGTGTTCTTCACCGCCTGTCCCACCTGCGGATCCTGAGTGAAGAGATACCGGTAGTTCGCCGTGCCGATCCACTTCGGCGACGACAACAGGTCGTAGTGGGTGAACGACAGATACACGCTCATCACGAGCGGGTAGCCGAAGAAGACCGAGAAGCCAATCAGCCAGGGGGCCATCAGCAGCAGGACGAGGCGGCGACGGCGCCATGCCGCCTTCCGCCTCGCCCGCGTCCGGTCCAACGGCCTTACAGCCGCCGTTGCGGCGCTCGCCATTACGGCACTCCGCCCGCCTGCGCCTGCTTCAGCTGTGCGTCGATCTGCTTGTCGAGCTTCTGCAGCCCCTTCGCGAGGTCGCCGCCATGCCCGGCCTGCCACTTGACCGCGAACGCCTGGATCAGCGAGCCGTACGCATTGCCGGCCGCGGTGATCGGCGTCGTTGTCGACTTCGAGTTCGCGAAGATCTTCAGGAACGTCTTGAAATGCGAGTCCGGCTTGATGTCCGGCGACGTCAGCGACGCCGTGGTGGTCGGGACGTTGCGGACGCCGTTCGAGAAGATCGCCAAGGCGTGGCTGTCGGTCGTCAGGTACTTGACCAGGGCCCACGCCGCGTCCTTGTGCTTCACGCCCTTCGGGATGCCGATGATCGTCCCGTTGACATAACCCGCCCCATAGAGCTCGGGATGAGCGTCGTCGACCGGTGCCGGCGCCGTGCCGTAGTCGAGGCTCGGATGCTCACGCCCGATGAACGCCACACGCCACTCGCCGTCGATCATCATCGCGAGTTTGCCGATCTCGAACGCGTGCGAGGCCGAGAACTCGTCGGCAGCTCCGGCGTTGAACCGCTGGAGCTTCTTGTACCCGTACCAGTCGACGAGGCTCTTTTGCCACTTCATCATCTTCGACCAGGCCGGATCCCGGGAGAGCACCGACCCGCCGCTCGCGTCAACGTACTTGGCGCCGAACAGCGGCGCGTACGCGCTCAGGTCGGGAGCGTTGCCGGCGTAGAAGCCGAGGAATGGGTTGTACCCGGCGACCTTGATCGAGCCGTCGGGATTCTTCTTCGTCAGCTTCTTCGCGTACGCCGTCAACTGCGACATCGTCTTCGGCGGGCTCGTCAGCCCCGCCGCCTTGAACATCTTCTTGTTGTAGTAGAAGCCGTAGACGTCCGCGAGCAACGGCAACGCACATCGCTTGCCCTTGTACTGGGTGTAGTACCGCGATGTCTTCGGGAACATGTTTACGTCGATCTTGTCCTTCGACAGGAACGGTTTCAGGTCGAGCCAGGCACCCGAGTTGCAGTACTGGCCGACGTTCGCCGACGTGAAGGAGCTGACCACGTCCGGCACCTTGCCACTCCGAATCGCCGCGGTGATCTTGTCGTCGTTGATCCCGCCGACGACTTTCACCGTGACGTCGGAGTGCTTCTTGTCGTATTCCGCCACCACGCCCTTGAAGGCCTTGAGCTCAGCAGCGCTCCAGCCAACCCAGATTGTGATGTTGTCGGCCTTCGCGCCGGACGTGCCGGCGCTGGCAGGCGTTCTCGCGGTTGCCGCGATGAGCGCCGCGCCGAGCACGAGCGCCACGAGCAACACAATCCCCACGCGTCTCATACCCTGCCTCCCTTGGGGTGATTGTCGTCGACCCCGATCTCCTCATCCAGCGCCGCCGCGGAGTGCGCCGACAATCTGGAATCTCGTAAAGGTTCCGAACGAGGACTCTATGACGGAGACCGAAC
>DASVEU010000207.1:0-3149 GCA_036380395.1 Gaiellaceae bacterium | reverse complement strand
GGGCATTCTGGCCGCCGCGGTCGCAGTCGGTGTGGGCGCGCGGCGGTGGGCCCGCGCGCGCGAGCCGGCGCCCGCCGGCCCGCCGCTCGACACGGCGTCAGAGCGGCGGCTCGACGACGAGCTGCGCCGCTTCGAGGGCTGATGGAAAAGGCCGGCGGACTGTTCCTGCTCGGGTTCGCCTCGATTGCCTTCCCGTGCGTATTGCCGCTCGTGCCGGGTTACCTCTCGGCGGTCTCGGCGGTCGAGGCGCAGCGGCTCGGCGACCCCGGCGTCGGTCGGCGCGTCGCACTCGCGAGCCTTCCGTTCATTGCCGGCTTCGCGATCGTGTTCGTGGCTCTCGGCGCAGCGGCGAACCTGATCGCGGGAGTGCTGAACGATCAGACGAGGCAGGCGCTGGCCGGCTTCATCCTCGTTGTCGCCGGACTGGCCTTCATGGGACTGCTGCCGGGGACGGACCGGCTGGTTGCGGGCGGGCTGATCCAGGGTGCGCGGAAGAGCGGTTCGCGCGTACTGCTCGGCGGCGCTTTTGCGATCTGCGCCGCGCCCTGCGTCGGGCCGTTCCTCGCGGAGGCGTTCGCGGCGGCCGGCAACTCGGAAACGGTCATTCGCGGCTCTGCCTGGCTCGCCGCCTATTCGGCCGGCCTCGGCGCCGCATTCCTCCTCGTTGCCGTCTTCTTCGTGAGGGGCATGACGCTGTTCCGTTGGATGCGCGACCACTACCGCGTATTCTCGATCGTCGGCGGAACCATCCTCGTCCTGCTCGGCCTGCTGCTGTTCTTCGACGAGTTCTACCGCGTGCAGGTCTACACGCATCGCCTGCTCGAGGCCATCGGCCTCGGCGATCTCTAGACGAGTGGCGGTGGGAGCTCGAGCGAGCCCTGCTCGTGCAGCTCCCGCAGCTGCGCGAGCAGCGGTTCGAGCTCGATCCCGCGGTGCGTGGGCGCGAACGGCTCGAGGCGCCTCACCGCTTTTGCCAGTTGCCGCTCGGTGCCGATCTTGCGTCCGCGTCCGGCCTGGTACCACGCCACGGCGACGTGCACCAGGCCCTGAAAGAAGTCGCGCTCCCCGGTGGGCGCCGCGCGCCAGGCATCCTCGAGCTCCTCATGTGCGGCGAAGTACTCGCCTGCACGAATCAGCTCGACGCCCGTCTCATACGCGGACTCGAACTTCTCCGTCTTCCACCTGGACGTCGTACGTGCGGAGCTGGATCGCGAGGTCGAACTCGTTCTGGCCGGTGCGAACGTCGTACTGCCACCCGTGCCAGGGGCACGTGAGCACGCAGCCCTCCAGCTCGCCCTGGCCGAGGGGCCCGTGGAGGTGGAGGCAGTGCGGTTGCACGGCATAGAAGCCGCCGTTGCAATGGGCCAAGGCGATCTCCTCGTCGCCGGCCTTGACGCTGTGGATGGTTCCGGCGGGAACATCGTCGACTCGAGCGACGGTGATGAAGCCATCTTCCACCCGTGCGACCCTATATCAAGGGCTTGAGTGGGCACGCCCGAGCGCGATACCCTCTCGTCGTGGCGACGATCCTGCTCTGTGGGGTCGATGTCTTCTTTCGGGGCAAGCTCGAGGCCTTGCTCCCTGGACATCACTTCGTCACGACCGACAGCGCGGACTGGCCCGATCTCGTGATCGCGGACATCAGCCGCGTCGATCCGATGGATGTCGCCGACTGGTATCCGGAGATACCGATCCTCGGCTTCGGAGGGCACACCGACACGGCCGGGCTGCGGCGCGCTCACGAGGCGGGCTTCGACCAGGTGCTCGTGAAGAACGCGCTTCAGGAGCGCGCGGCTCAGGTCGTTGATGAGCTGATCGCTTGAGTAAAGTAGGTCGCCCCCAGTGACCTACATCATCGCCGAGCCCTGCATCGACATCAAAGACAAGTCCTGCGTGGACGTCTGCCCGGTCGACTGCATCCATGAAGCCGAACGCATCCTGGTGATCGATCCCGAGGAGTGCATCGATTGCGGCGCGTGCGAGCCGGAATGCCCGGTGGAGGCGATCTTTCCGGAGGATGCGCTACCGGACAAATGGCAGCCGTTCGTGAAGATCAACTATGCATACGGGGAGGGCTTCGACGTCGTGAACAAGCTGACCGACGAGTACGCCACAGAGCACGACGTCCAGAATCCACCCCTGGAATAACCCTCAGGGAAGTGGGTAGGCGGGATGTGTCGTCTACCAGAGGGGGTTTGTCACATGCCACAGGGAGCATGGAGCGATAAGCGCGAACGTCAGTACGAGCACATCAAGGCGTCGGAGAAGAAGCAGGGCCGCTCGACGAAGCGGGCCAAGGAGATCGCAGCGGCCACCGTCAACAAGCAGCGAGCGGAGTCCGGCGAGACCAAGAAGTGACTCGCTCGGCAGAGCGGTACCCCGTAGGTACGCTGGCGACGTGAAGCCAAAGACCCTGGATCACGTCGCCTTCTGGGTCGCGGATCGCGAGCCGATCGTCGATTTTCTGACGCAGCATGTCGGGATGCACGTCATCGATCAGCAGGATGCGTTCACGCTGGTCGGCTCCGATGCGCGGCGCGGGAAGCTGACGCTGTTCACGGCCGAAGGACCGCGCCAGCAGGGTGCGTTCAAGCACGTCGCGCTGCGCGTGTCGGATCTCAATCGTGCGCGCGTCGGACTTCCGGACGGTGTGGAGGTCGAGCTCGGCGAAGGCGTACGGGTGCGCCTCGTCGAGGCGCCGACCGACGTCGAGTACGACCTCGACCACGTCGCGCTGTATTCGGTCGACCCCGAGCAAACGGCGCAGGAGTACACGACGCTTGGTTTCAATGCCGCCGAGCGATCCAGTGAGGGTCATCCGCGCGTCGAGGTCGGCGGCGCGTACGTCGAGTTCCATCCCGGCGATCCAGGCGGCGCCGAGAAGCCGTTGCTGAACCACGTCGCCGTGCTCGTCGACGAGGTCGAGCCGGTCATCGCCGAGGCTGAGGAGCGTGACATCGTCGACAACGTCGTCGACGCAGCGAACACGCGTGCAGTGTTCGTCTGGGGGCCGGAGCGCGTGCGCATCGAGTACGTCGAGCACAAGCCGGGATTCGCTCTCACGTAGTCATCGCGGGGGCGGGGATGGCGGGACTGTCCGCCGCCGCGCGCGCACGTGAGCTCGGCGCGACCCCTGTCGTGTACGAGAA
>DASVEU010000206.1:0-11019 GCA_036380395.1 Gaiellaceae bacterium | reverse complement strand
TTACGCCCGAGAACTGAACGGTCACCCGGTCGCCGCCTATCGCATCGCCGTCGGCGCGTAACGGCAGGACGGTGCAGCGGTGGTCTGCTCTCTCCGTTCTGGCTCGGCAGATTGGCGCTCACTTGCAAACAAAAGGCCCTGTTTCCAGAGCCTTTTAAGTAGCGGGGGCAGGATTTGAACCTGCGACCTCCGGGTTATGAGCCCGGCGAGCTACCTGACTGCTCCACCCCGCGTCGCTTGTCTCGATTATAGCTCGCGAGGCGTGAGACTGGCTAACTCGCCGCCAGCCCGGCAGCCGTCAGCGGGAGGCCGTTCGCCGAGCCGACTGCGGCCAGTTCTCCGCCGGCGCCGACCTTCCAGCCGAACACCCGGCCCGTGTCGGCGTGTAGCGCATACAGGTACTCCCCGTCCAGCTGAACGCCTCGTCACGGATCCCGGGCGTGCCGTCGACGGTGGTCGCGGCGATAGGAATCGAGGCGTTCGAGTGCGCCGCCGCCGCGGCGCGCGAACACGACGACCTCGTTGTGGTCTGCGTCGTTCGTTTGCACATAGACGAATCCGCCTGCTTGCTGCCTCATTTGGAATATCCCTTTCGTCGCCCGATGTCCAGCTACCGCCCCTCGAGAGAGCGGGTCGTTACAGTCGAACGATGAGCCGTGTCGCCGCGGTCGATCTGGGCACGAACTCGACGCGTCTCCTCGTCGCGGACGTCGACGACGGGCGCATCTCCGATCTCGCGCGCGAGACACGCATCACCCGGCTCGGCGAGGGCGTCGACGAGCGCAGACGCCTCCTCCCCGGCCCGATCGCCCGAGTGCGGAACGTCCTCGCCGACTTTCGACGCACGGCGGAATCACTCGGGGCAGAACGAATACTCGCGATCGCGACGAGCGCAGTTCGCGACGCGGAAAACGGCAAGGCGTTCCTCGGCGAGGTCGAGTGGAGCTACGGCTTCGCGACCCGCTTGCTCTCAGGACACGAAGAAGCGTTGCTGACGTTCCGCGGTGTCACGTCGGAGCGGCCGCTCGAGCAAGGCACCGTGATCGTTGACATCGGCGGCGGCTCGACCGAGTTCGTCGCCGGCGGACGGGAGGGCGTTCGCTGGCACGACAGTCTCGACATCGGCTCCGGCCGTCTCACCGAGAGGTTCCTGCACTCGGATCCGCCGACGGAAGAGGAGCTTGGCGCGGGAGCAGCCGCGGTGCGCGCGCTTCTCGCCGGGCGCGTCCCGGACGAGATTCAAAGCGACACGAGCTCCGCGATCGGCGTCGCAGGGACGATCACGAGCCTCGCCGGACTGGCGCTCGGCCTGGAGGAGCACGACCGCGACCGCGTACATGGATTCGAGTTGAGTGCTGAGGCGCTCGAAGAGCAGCTTCAGCGTCTCGCCTCTGTGCCGCTCGAGGAGCGACGTCGGATGCGCCCCCTCGATCCTGAGCGCGCACCCGTGATCGTGGGTGGCGCGGTCATAGCTCGCGAGGTACTCACGTTTTTCGGCCTCGCTCAGCTGGAGATCAGCGAGCGCGACATCCTCGACGGCGCCGCTCTTGCGGCTGCGGAACTGCCGGAAGCGGAAGAGGGCGCGGCGCCTCCCGGCGCTTACACCTGCTGTTAGACCTGTCTGGAAGGGCGTCTTGCGAGCGAGTTGCCGCTGCGTGACGGTTGACCGGTGGAGCCCGTTGTCTATCGCGAAGAAGTGCTGACTATCATGGGCGTACTGGGCGATATTCGCCTGGAGCTGGAGAAGATCCACGATTTGCTGCTAGGGGACGGCGGTGAAGAAGAGGAAGAAGAGAACTCCTGAACAGGCCGCCAGAGAGAGGGAATGGCGCGCAGAATCGGATGCGAACCTTCGCCGACTTCGCGAGCTCGTCGATCGCGGCTGGGCAGACCTGGAAGAGCGCCGCCGTCGAGAACCAGCGACCGACTCTTAGCGATTTCAGGCGTCGACGATCTCGATGTACGCAGCCGGCTCCTGCTGCTTTCGGGTCACGGTTCGCACAATGCCGTTGAACATCCCGAGTAGCCGACGCGTCACGCCGTACTTCCGGTCGAGCAGCGGCTCGACGAGGCTTCCCTGCGGGATGTCGAGCAACCGCCCCACTCCCTCGTAGGACTCGCCGCGGGTCCGGCCACGTAAGTCAGAAGCCGAGACAATCACGCGAGGATCACGCCGCAGCCGCTTGACCTTCCAGGTCTGCGGCCCCGTCCACACGAGCAACCGGCGCCCGTCGTCGCTCACGACCCAGACCGGCGTCGCCACGGGAGTGCCGTCCTGCTTGAAGGTCGTCAGGCTGATGTACTTCTCGCCGGCCAGCGTGCTCAGGCCGCTCATCGTACGAGGGTACCCCTAAGGCTCTAACGGGGGCGGGGGCTCGTCTTCGGCGAGGCGGCGCTGCAAGACGGTCCGCGACAGAATCCCGACAAGCCTGCCGTCTTCGACGACTGGCACGCGTTCGAAGTCCTGCTCCTCCAGCGCGCGAAATGCCTCGTCGAGGTCCATCGACGCCTCAAGCGTGAAGAGCGGCGGCTCCGCGATCTCATGCAGCGTTGTGCTGCGTGGATCCAGACCGGGCGCGACGACCTGCGAGACGAGCGTCTTGCGCGTGACCACGCCGACGAACTTGCCGTCGTCGACGACGAGCACCGCCCGCACCGCGGGATCGGACAGCCGCTCGCCCGCTTCCTGCGCGCTCGCGGTCACGTCGAGCGCGCCAGGCTCCGGCACCATCGCATCGCGGACGTGTTGGTTGGTCGAAGTCACGGGTAGATTCCCCGCGCCTTGAGCGCGGCGGCCACCTCGTTGATGCCGGCGACAAGCGCGGCTTGCCGTAGCGAAATCCCCTTCTGTTCAGCGAGCGCCCAGACGCGGTCGAACGCATCGGCGAGCTTGTCCGCGAGACGCGCGCGAATCTCGTCGCGAGTCCAGAAGAGCCGGCCGAGGTCCTGCACCCACTCGAAATACGACACCGTCACGCCGCCCGCGTTCGTCAGCACGTCGGGCAAGATCAGGATGCCTCGGTCCACGAGGATCGCATCCGCTTCGATCGTCGTCGGGCCGTTGGCTCCCTCCACGACGAGCTTCGTGTCGATGCGCGGAGCGTTCTCCGCAGTGAGCTGCTCTTCCAGGGCGGCGAGGACGAGGATGTCGCACGGCAGCTCCAGCAGCTCGGAGTTCGACACGTGCTGGACGTCCGGATAACCGGCGAGTGTTCTGCGCGCCGCAACCCATGCGCGTACCGCGTCGAGATCGAGTCCCGAGGGCGAGTAGATCCCACCGGAAACGTCCGAGACGGCGAGCACGGCCGCGCCTTTCGAGACGAGCTCCTGCGCTGCGATCCCACCGACGTTGCCGAACCCTTGCACGACACAGCGCTGCTCCGCGAGGTCCCAGCCGAGTCGATGGCAGGCGCGTTCGATCACCATGACGACGCCCGCTCCGGTCGCCTCGTGCCGGAAGAGCGACCCGCCGAGCGAGATGGGCTTGCCGGTGACGATCTCCGGCACAGCGTGGCCGACCTGCATCGAGTACGTGTCCATAATCCACGCCATCGTCTGCTCGTTCGTGGCCATGTCCGGAGCGGGGATGTCTTCCTGCGGTCCGATCACGCCGCGCAACTCGCTCGTGTAGCGACGGGTCAGCCGCTCCAGTTCGCGCGCGGAGAGCTCACGTGGATTGCAGCGGACGCCTCCCTTCGCGCCGCCGTAGGGCAGACGAAGGAGCGCGCACTTCCACGTCATCCAGACCGCGAGCGCGGTGCATTCGCCGAGGGTGACGTGTGGGTCGTAGCGGATGCCGCCCTTCGTCGGGCCGAGCACGCTCGAATGCTGAACGCGATAAGCCGGAAAGACGTCGACGTGCCCTTCGTCGCGGCGAATCGGAACCGTCACCATCACCGCACGCTCTGGGTAGCGGAGCCGCTCCGCGATCGATTCGTTGACCTCTGCGTAGGGAATCGCCTGCTCGAACTGCATCAGCGCAGTCCGAAAGAGCGGCGTATCCCATTCGAGCGGCTGCTCTTCGGCAGAAAGCTCTTCGAGCTCGGTCACGCTCGGAGTCTAGGTTTCCACTCGGTGCAGCGCTGGTCCCCTCCGGCCGTATGACGTGCTCGTAGAGGTGACGCGGAAGCCGGCGCCGACATAGAGCCGCCGTGCCACGTCGGTGGCATAGCCGACCTTCAGACGCCGGGCCCCGCGCCGAGCCAGCCGATCGAGACCGGCGGTGAGCAGCGCCCGGGCCAGGCCGCGCCGCTGGTACGCGACCTCGACTCTCATCGGCTCGACCAGTCCGACGTTGGTCACGGGGTCGAACCAGAAGAGTGCGTAACCGGCGGCCTGGCCGTCAGAGGCCTCGACGGCGAGGTCCAGTCCCGGGTCGTAGAGCGAGCACCGCAGGAGGCGCGCTTCGACCTCTTCGCCGCTTCGTCGCCGCATCGGATGTGGCGTGTTCGTCTCTTGCGCACGGTCCACAAGCACGAATCCTTCGGGCAGAGCGGCCACGTCGGGCTGCTCCTGCGCATTCATCCAGGCGATCCCCGATTGGTTGTCGTCGGGCACGAAGCCGGCGCCGGACAGCAGGTTTCGCAGCTCGACATCGTCGTCACGGGCGAGCACTTCGACCGCTTCGAGCCCAAAGGCGTCGATGGCCTCGACCGCGCGCGCCCAGACGGTCGAGAGCGGAACGGTCGAGACACCGGGGACGACGATCAGGTCGCAACCCCACGATCGGCCCCAGTCCGTCAGCACGAGGCCTGCGACCGGCCCCTCGTCATCGATCCAGAAGAACTGGTCGATTGCGTCTGAGGACCGAGGCGTCCGCCACCACCACTGAAGATCAGCGGCTTCCCAAAGACCTGCCTCCGCGTCTGCGAGGCGAGCGCGCTGCAGGAGCTGCGTCGCGAGACCCAGGTACTCGAGGCCCGAGGCCCGCACTTCACGGATCGCCACGCATTCATCCTATGAACGCCGGTTGCGACCTTTCCTCGCGTCGACTGTTTTCGTGGCGTCTCGCCTAGGTTCTCCTCGACGCAGCGGCGGGCTCAGCCCGCCGCTGCCGGAAGCGCACCGGATCGAAAGACGAACGGCGCGAAATCATCATGGCCGGCGCGGCCGGCCGGATTTCGCGCCGGAGTGCCGGGGAAGGGACTCGAACCCTTACGCCCCTGAAAAGGGACACCCGATTTTAAGTCGGGCGCGTATCACCAGTTTCGCCACCCCGGCGGGCTCAGAATAGCCGCGGTTCCCTGGGTTATTCACCCGCCCTGAAGGCGTAACTGGAAGGAATCTTGGCCGGCGCCTTGCCGACGACGAACGCGATCTCCTGATGCGGCTTGAAGACGAGCGTCGCCGGGTTGCCGGTCTGAAGCTTGCCGTTCAGGTACCACCTCATCCCCGAATAGCCGCCGATCGAGTGCGAGTCGAGATAGACCGCCCACTCGGAAAAGAACTGGCCGACCGTGAAGTCGCGTGACTTCTGCGCCTCGATATGGATCACCCCGCGCGCGTCGTGGGTGTGCAGCTCCGTCAGCCAGCCCGCACCGACATTGATGCCCACGAGCGCCGGGATCTTGACCTTCTTGCCGTTCACGAAGATGTCGATGTGCACGTGGAAGTGGAGGACGAGCCCGTTGTGGCCGCCGAGCGTCGTCAGACCGAGCGGGGCGAGGCGGTCGGCGAGGTAGAGGTACTCGGGCGGCCACGGCGCCTTCGTCCTGCGGATCCCGGGCAGTGCGTTGTAGTTCGCCGCCGTCGCCTTCGTCGTGCTTCCTCCGCCGCTCGCCACGAGTATCCCCACGACCGCGGCGGCGATCACCGCGGCGGCGAGTGCGCCCCCGACGGCATAGATCCAGGGCGAGCGCTGGGATCCCCTAGGGGGTCGGCGAGTTTCGCGGCGCTGAGGGGCCTGAACGCGCCTCGGAGGGGGTGGTGTGCGCACTTTCTTCGCCACGGCGCGGCAAGGGTACCCGCCCCCGAGGGCCTGCGGCGGAAGTTCGCAACGTGCGCGTTTTTTCACGAGAGACGGCTCTTGACTGCGCCTGTTCAAGCGGCCTATGCTCCTCGAGCCAAGGCCGATGAACCCTCGGGTTCGCCGGCTTTGGCGTTTTTTTTGACGCGGGTGAACCCGTGGTTCCCTGGCGCTATGGCGGGACGCGGCCCGCCTCGGCGCGCGAGCGGCTGGTCGACCGAGAGGGCTTCATACTGGGGACCTCGAAGCGCGTTCCCAACAAGAAGCGGGAGGCCAAGATGGGACTGCTCGACAGGCTGCTCGGCCGTGGCAAGAAGGCGGCCGGAGATCTGAAGGGTGACGCCTCGATGCGACGCGAGGGCGCTGCGCAGGAACGCCAAGGCGCGGCAGAGGACCGCGCCGCCAAGCACGAAGAGATGGCGCAAGAACAGCGCAACCAGGCCGCAGAGGCCCACGCGGAGCGCGAGAACACCTGAGAGACAGCGGTGGGGCGGGCCTGGGTCCGCCCCACTTCGTTCCGTCCGACCGCCCCTCTACCGTTTGTCGGCTCGTGACAGACGTGATCCTCATTCTCCTGCTCGGCGTTGGGCTGGCCGCCGCCCTCGCCTGGCTGGCGCGCGCGCTCCGAGACCTGCGAACCGACTGGAGCTCGCAGCTGTCCGAGCGGAACGCCGAGGTCGATCGACGGCTCGTCGGAGTCACCGAGACCATGGACCGCCGGCTCGGTGAGTTGGACACAAAGGTCGACCGCCGGCTCGAGAGCGCGTCGCAGACCACCAACAAGATCCACGAGCGCCTCGGCAAGGTTGACGAGGCCACGACGCAGATGCTCGAGCGGGCGAAGGATCTCGCGCGGCTGGAGCAGGCACTTCGGCCGCCGAAGGCGCGTGGGGGCTTCGGCGAGCTCCTGCTCGAGAACCTTCTGCGCGACCGGCTGCCGCCTTCGGCCTACGAGATGCAGTACACGTTCGACTCCGGCGAGCGCGTCGACGCGATCGTGCGCGCGGACCGGACGATCCCTGTCGACTCGAAGTTCCCGCTCGACAACTACATCCGGCTCGTCGACGCCGAGACCGACGACGAGCGGCAGCTGGCAGAGCGGCAGTTCGGCCGCGACGTCAAGCAGCACATCGACGCAATCGCGGGCAAGTACATCCGCCCCGACGAGGGGACCTATGACTTCGCCTTCATGTACATCCCGGTCGAAGGGGTCTACTACGAGCTGGCGTGCGGCAAGACTGGAGCGCTGCTCTCGTACGCGCACGAGCGGCGCGTCTTCCCCGTCTCCCCGACCACGTTCACGGCCTACCTGCAGGTGATCGCACTCGGCCTGCGCGGGATGCAGATCGAGGAGCACGCGCACGAGGTCATGGCCTACGTGGCGGATCTCCGGCGCGACTTCGATCGCTTCGCCGACGACTTCGACAAGGTCGGCACGCATCTCGGCCATGCGCAGTCCAAGTACCACGAGGCGGGCAAGCGCCTCGACAAGTTCGGGACGAAGCTCGAGCGTGCGGTCGAGGAACAGGAAGAGCTCGAGGGCGAGACCGTGCTGGAGCTACCGGGCGTCGCCGCCGACGCTGCCTAGCACGGCAAGCTAGAAGCGCAGCAGCGCGCCGATGCCCTCGACCGGTGCGAGGTCCTCGTGGTGGCGGATCGCCCACACGGCGCCGCCGTGGGCAAGTGTCTGGTGCACGGCCAGGTCGAGCCCGGCGTCGGTCGGCTCGAGTTGGGTCCCGTCGAGCGGGCAGCTCCCCTCTGACACCGCGGCGCGGCCGCACGCGGGGCAACGGAACGCAGGCCGGTCGGCCCCTTCCTGGAAGAGGAGCAGCTCGACACGGGCATCCGACGCAGCTTCGAGCGTCTGCTCCCACCCTGAAGCGGCCCGCGCGTTGCGGCCGGCTTCCTCGCGCCAGCGCTCGATCACCTCGGCCTCGTCCTTCGACTCCGCCTCCTCGAGGACCGGTGTCACGGCCTGGAGGAGCTCCGCCGGGCCGGCCTGCGCCTGTGCGGGCGCCCACCCCACCAACGCCGCGCGCACCTCGGCCGAGAGCGCGTCTTTGAACTCCGAGCGCATCTCCTCCGAACAGACGAGCACGACCTTCGGCGACTGGAGCCGACGCTTGCTCCGATCGAGCTCCTGCGCGAGTCCCTTGAGGTGTTCCTGGACGAGCTTCTCGATGTGGCGTTGGTACCGACCCTGCGACCACCCGCCCTGGTCGTGCTGCCCGGGCTGTTCGTCGTAGTGCTCGGCGATCTCCTCGAGCCGGCCCGCGCGCAGGCGGTAGAGCTGCCCCTGCTCACGCCCCACGACGGCGACGATCGTCCCGTCCCCGCGGCTCACGAGTGGGACGAGCGGCGCAAGGTAGAAATCGCGGCCGACCTTCGCACTGTCGCGGACAGGCTGCGGCAGGGGGAGCGTCCGCCAGAAGTTGTCGAGCCCTGCCGCGAAGACCGCCAGCCCCTGGGAGCCGTCGCGCTCGAAGTCGTCGTCGAACCAGGTCGCGATCCGCTCGAAGTCCGCCTTCAGGGCGGAGCGCTGCTCGTGGGTGAGGTCGGTCCTGTCGGTCTTGTCAGCCGCGTTCAGCATGGAGTTCATCCGCGTCTGGGCGTCCCCGGCGGTCGGGACATCGGATGGATCGAGGTTCAGGCACAGGCTGATCGCGCAGCCCTTCTCCGCTCGGAAGCCAGCCAGCTCCCGCAGGAGCGACCACGTCACCGTTCCAGCCATCGCCCGCCCCTACGTACCATGCGCGCGCGGATTCTATGCATCGAGAGGCCCCCAAGGCCGCTCGACCTCGGAAGGTTCGGCCGACCGAAATCGTTTAATAAAGAGAACCAGGGAACTATTGGAGGACTATGACTGACAGCGACGTTCGCGAGATGATCATTATCGGAGGGGGCCCGGCGGGCTACACCGCCGCACTCTACGCTGCCCGCGCGAATCTGAGGCCGCTCGTGATCGAGGGCTTCAACTGGGGCGGCCAGCTGATGATCACGAGCGATGTTGAGAACTACCCCGGGTACGCCGACGGTGTCCTGGGCCCCGAGATGATGCAGGAGTTTCGCCGCCAGGCCGAGCGGTTCGGGACCGACTTCATCACGGACGATGTGACCAAGGTCGACTTCACCGAGCGCCCCCACCGGGTGTGGGTGGGCGACGAGGAGTACCGCGCCGAGACCGTGATCGTGGCCACCGGGGCCACCGCCCGCCAGCTCGGGCTCGAGTCCGAGCGCCGCCTCCAGGGCCGCGGCGTCTCGTACTGCGCGACCTGCGACGCCGCCTTCTTCCCGCAGAAGCACGTGGTGGTCGTCGGAGGCGGCGATTCCGCGATGGAGGAGGCAACCTTCCTCGCCCGCTTCGCAGCCAAGGTGACGATCGTGCACCGGCGCGACGAGTTCCGGGCCTCGCAGATCATGGAGGACCGTGCCCGCGGGAACGACAAGATCGACTGGGTCACCAACGCAGTGGTGGACGCGGTGCTCGGAGACGAGCGCGTTACCGGCGTGCGCCTGCGCGACGTCAACACCGACGAGACGTGGGAGCTCGACGCGGACGGCGTCTTCGCGGCGATCGGCCACGACCCCAACACGGCGCTCTTCGTCGACCAGCTCGAGCACGACGAAGCCGGCTATCTGATCACCAAGGCGCATTCGACGGAGACCAACGTGCCCGGAGTCTTCGCCGTCGGCGACGTGCAGGATCACGTGTACCGGCAGGCCGTTACCGCGGCCGGGTCCGGCTGCATGGGCGCACTCGACGCGGAGAAGTACCTCGCCGCGCTGCAAGGGCATTTGATGGCCGCCGAAGCAGCACCCCGCTCTTAGCTCGCACTAGCCGACACCGCCGCTAGCCTCGACCGATGGCCGAATGGATCGACCTGATCGATCCGACCCCGGAGGAGCTCCGCGAGAGGCTCCCGCGGGAGCTGTACGAGACGGCGCTCGACCGCTTGCTTGCGCCGGCAGAGCACACCGACGAGCCGCGGCCGACGCTGCAGGGGCACGGCGGGTACATCTTCGGCATCTTCCTCGTCGCAGTTGGAGTCCCGGAGGAGGATCGCGTCTTCTACCAGGAGGTCGACGTCGTCGTCACACACGACGTCCTCGTCACCGTGAGCAAGACGCCTCCGGGCGAGCATCCCTACGACCCGCGCCCAGCGCGGGAGTCGTGTCGCCCGGACGACAGCGCGGGGATGATGTTCTATCGGCTCGTCGACGACATCGCCGAGCGGTATCTCGACCTGGTCGATCAGCTCGACGAGGAGATCGACGAGCTCGAGGACGGCGTCGAGACAGCCCCTGCCCCTCAGACGCGCGACCGGTTGAGCGAGCTTCGCCACGACCTCCTGCACATCCGCCGCACACTGTCCCCGACCCGCGACGCCATCCGGCGTGTCGTCGACAACGTCGTCGAGGTGGAGGAGGGAGAGGAAGTGTTCCCCCACGACGTCGAGGTCGCCTTCAACAGCGCCTACGACAAGCTTCTCCGCGCATTCGACGGTCTCGAGCTGTCACGCGACCTCATCGCCAGCGTCCGTGACTACCTGCAGGCCAAGATCGCCAACGACCAGAACGAGGTGACCAAGAAGCTCACCGCACTCGCGTCGATGCTCCTGGTGCCGACTTTCATCGTCGGGGTCTACGGCCAGAACTTCAAGCACCACTTCCCCGAGCTCGGCTGGCAGTGGGGCTACGCCTGGTCCTGGGGCCTGATCGTCGTCACCACGATCGCGCAGTTCGTGTTCTTCAGGAGGCGTAGCTGGATCTAGCGGAGCTACCTTGACCGGGTGCCCTACTTCATCTGTCCCAACTGCAAGCAGCGCTCGATCGACCACGACCGGCTCCAGGAGATCGACAACGTCCCGGTAGCCTGCGACCGCTGCGGCTTCGGCTTTCTGTTCGAGCTGATGGACGACTACTACCCCGCGCCCAACACCGGGTTCGTGGTCTGCGACAAGGACGGACGGATCCTCGCGAGCGGGCGCGGAGTCTTCGAACTGTCCGGCTTCCGAGAGCAGGAGCTCCTCGGGGCTGACCTGGTGAAGCGGTTC
>DASVEU010000205.1:0-16991 GCA_036380395.1 Gaiellaceae bacterium | reverse complement strand
TCAGTGGGTGCGGCGTACGGCGTGCTCGTCGCCCTCTTCCAGTGGGGCTGGGGCGAGAGCTTCCTCGGCTTCCAGTCGAACGGCGGCATCGCCTCATGGCTCCCGATCTTCATGTTCGTGATCCTGTTCGGTCTCTCGATGGACTACCACGTGTTCATCCTGAGCCGGGTGCGGGAGGCGTACGACCGCGGACTGAAGACCGAAGACGCAGTGGCACACGGCATCACCACCACGGCCGGCGTCGTCTCGAGTGCCGCGCTCGTAATGGTCGGCGTGTTCGCAGTGTTCGCGCTGATGCCGATCCTGGACATGAAGGAGATGGGCATCGGCCTCGCCGCGGCGGTCCTGATCGACGCGACGATCGTCCGGGCAGTCCTCCTGCCGGCAACAATGAAGCTGCTGGGCGACGCCAACTGGTACCTGCCGCGGTGGCTCGAGTGGCTGCCGAGGCTGGAGCACGAGGCGTCTCCTCCGGCGGAGCGGGCACCCGACGCCGCTCCGGCAGGCGCACTCGGCGCGTAGCTCCACCCCGCTCCTTCGCAAGAAAAGCGCCCCGCCTTTCGGCGGGGCGCTTTTCGTTCCTGTCCGCAAACGACTCGTCCTGGGGTCTGACCCCAAGACATGTCACCAAACAGACAGCTGTGGATGTTGTGGATTAGAGCCCGGCGACTGCGCGCTTGCCGCGCGGAGTGAGATCGAAGTGAACGTCGATCAGGCCGTCGGCGAGCAGTTCCGACGCGTACTCCCAGGGTGGCGATGCGTCGCGCTCGTCGCGGTACGTGGCGAGCGCGTTCAGCGCATCCTCCGAGGCGTTGAACGTCTCCGGGATCTCCTTGTTGTCCCAGCGGAAATGCAGGACCGGCTTGTCGACGGAGAGATCCTTCCGCGCCGCGATGCGTTCCTGCAGCGAGCCGTCGACCCAGACTTGGTACTCGTCCGCCTGGCCGCGAACCTGCACCACCGAGCCCGCGTCGGTGAGGCCCTGGAAGGCAAGCGGCTCGATCCCGGCGGGCTCGTCCGGCTCGGGCCGGCGGTTGTGGATGTACTCGCGCCATTGCTCGCGGAGCTCCTCGTCCGGAACCCATTCCTCGAGCAGGCGGTCGAACCGTTCGCGAACGTCGAGCACCTTGTCCTCGAGCTCGCGCCGCGTCGACCCCTCGGGCTTCTCCCGCTCGAGGTCGTTGTGCAGGTGCTGGTAGTGGTGGACTAGCGCTGCGAGTTCCTCCCGCAGAGGAAGAGACGAAGCCTCGGGAGAGCGTCTGGGCAAGGAGCCGGAGGAGGGACTCGAACCCACGGCCTACGGTTTACAAAACCGTTGCTCTACCAACTGAGCTACTCCGGCACGCCCTCATGGTAAGCGAAGTTCTTGGTGTCGGTTTTGGACACGGCCCAGCCGATTGGCTCGGCAAGCTGATCGCATGGAGATCCGAAGGACATTGGCGACCGTTCCGCGTTAGCCATCGCGATCGCCTTGCAGGGCATCGGACACGCGGACGCCCATCACTCAAACCCCGCATCAGCGGCGCGGGACTACGTAGGCCAAATTGAGTATTTCGCCGTCTATTGCCCTGAAACGAGCGGCATCTACCTGATACCGATCGACGACGTAGCCGTTAGGTGGAATGGGTCGCTCCGAGTGACCGAAGCCCGAAACGGTGTCAGAGGCTCCGGATCAAATATGCGCGGGATTACGAGATCGGACGCGTGACATGCACGCGCCCGATCTCTGAGTCGAATTAAGCCGCGTCGACGAGCGCGTCCGGTGAGATCTCGACGACGCCGGCAAGCTCGTCCTGCAGCTTGGCCAGCGCGTCGCGCTCCACCTGGCGGACCCGCTCGCGGCTCATGCTCAGCTCGCGGCCGATCTGCTCCAGCGAAGTGGCCTCGCCGTCGAATCCGAAGCGCAGCTCGAGCACACGACGCTCGCGCTCCGGCAGACGCCCGAGGGCGTTCCGGACGAACTGGCGGCGGAGGGCCTCTCCAGCCTCCTCGGACGGATCCTCGGCGTTCTGGTCGGCGAACAGATCGCCGAACTCGCCGTCGCCGTCGGAGCCGATCGACTGGTTCAGCGACACGGATGCCTCGACTGCGCCGAGAGCCTCCTCGACGTACACGAGGTCGAGCCCGGTTGCCTGGGCAAGCTCCTCACGCGTCGGATCCTCTCCGGTCGCAGCCTGCAGGCGCGCCCGCGCACGCGCGAGCTTTACGCGCCGCTCGTGGACGTGCGTCGGAATCCGGATCGTCGCCGACTGATTCGACACCGCCCGCTGGCAGGCCTGGCGGATCCACCAGGTGGCATAGGTCGAGAACTTGAAGCCGCGGCGCCAGTCGAACTTCTCGACTGCGCGGTTCAGCCCGATCACGCCTTCCTGGATCAGATCGCCGAGCTGCATGCCGCGGCCCTGATACCGCTTCGCGATCGAGACCACGAGCCGGAGGTTCGAGTTGATCATGAGCTCCTTGGCAGTGAGGTCACCGCGCTCGATGCGCTTCGCGAGCGCGACCTCGTCGGCAGCGGTGAGCAGCTGATAGCGGCCTGCGGCGTTCATGAACAGGGTCAGACTGTCCGTCGTCCCGGAAACCTCTGCAGCAGCCCCCACGCGGGGTGCCGGGGGTGCGTCGTCCTCGAGCGGGACGATCTCGATGCCCTTCTCCTCGAGCTCACCACGGAGCTCCGCCAGGTCGTCGTCCTCGAGCTCGTTCGTGATAGCGAACGCCTCGAGGGTCGCCTCTTCCACGGAGCCGAGCTCCTCGGCCTCGTGGAGGAAAGACTGCAAATCAAGTTCAGCAAGGTTGGTCAGCTTGGTTCATCTCCTCTCGATTTCGGTCGGGAGCCCGTTCGCGGCGGTCCAATCCGGACCGTGCCTAAAGCTCCGTACCTTCTAAAACGCGGTAGAGGCGGCCAAAATTCCCGGTTTAAAGCAGGACCTGCCGGGACTTCTGGTGGGTAAGAATCTTTCTCTTTACCCGCTGGAGCGCGTTATCGATCGTCTTCGTGTCGCATTCTAGATCTTCCGCCATCTGCTCGTAGGATTCACCCTCCAGATAGAGCCGGAGGGCGTCCGCCTCGAGCTGCGAGAGGCCGCTACCCAGGGTGAAAACGAGGCTCTGGAGCTCCTCGGTCGAGATCACGCAGACCGCGGGATCGTCTACGCCGGGCCCAGGGAGGGCATCCCCCAGGGAGCACTCGCCATCCGACTCCTGGCCGGCTGGCGTATGGCTGAAGGAAACGTAGGTGTTCAGGGGAGCGTGCTTGAAGCGCGTAGCGGTCTTGATGGCCGTGATGATCTGGCGGGTGACGCACAGCTCCGCGAAGCTGCGGAACGACGTCTCCTTGTCGGCACGGAAGTCGCGTACAGCCTTGTAGAGCCCGATCAGGCCTTCCTGCACGAGATCCTCGGAGTCCCCGCCGGCGAGAAAGTACGAGCTCGCCTTGAGCCGGACGAAGCCGTTGTAGCGCCGGATCAGGGTGTCGAGCGCCCCACCGTCGCCGTTCCGGGCTCGCATCACCAGCTGGAGGTCTTCGAGCTCCCTCTGGGCCTTCTGGGCAGCGGTTGCGGGCCGTGCGGCCATCCTGGCCTCCCCCGGGGTCAGGGGCAAGACACGAAGTCTCACCCTAAGGTTGAGGGAGAAGATAGCAAGGACCGCTGGTCTTTACAAGGCGTTTGCAGTGGACCCAGGATGTTACGAACGTATGTTCGTCAGGCCAGAACGAGCGACCTGGCCTGGGTCTCGGCCAGAAGCGCCTCGATCGTCTCCTGCAACTGCTCCTGCAGCGACTCGTCCTCGAGCCGGCCGTCCTCGTCGAACCGCGTGGGCGCATGCCCGACGGCGACCTCGCCGTCCACCACCCGCGCGCCGATGGCGGCGAGGACTTTCCGCAGCTCGGCCTGGGCCCAGACGGCTCCAAACGCTCCGGTGCTTGCACCGACGACCGCCACGGGCTTGTTCCGGAGCGGGTTCGTCGCGACCGGCCGGGAGACCCAGTCGAGTGCGTTCTTCAGCGAGCCCGGAATGGACGAGTTGTATTCAGGCGTCGCAAACAGAACCGCGTCCGCCTCGCCGATTGCACTGCGCAGGGCCGCTACCGCCATGGGCGCCGGCTGGACGTCGTCCTCCTCGTCGTACGGCGGCACTTCCTTCACGCCCTGGTAGAGGACGAAGTCGACCTCCGGAGGGACAAGCTCCTCCGCTGCGCGGAGGAGCTTCGTGTTGTACGAGTCCCGGCGGAGGCTGCCCGAGATCGCGAGAACCTTCATCCCTCTTACGCCTCCTTGACGAAGAAGAGCTCGGCCGAGAGCTTGACCTCGTCGGCCAGTGCCGGCTTCCCGTCGGGGAGCGGAGTGTTCCAGTTGACGCCGAACTCGGTGCGGTCGACCGTCGTGTCGAGCTTGACCGAGAGCTTCTCGTTTCCGGTGTAGTCGGTGATCGGGTCGGCGATCGTGCCCGTCAGCTCGACCGGCTTCTCGACGCCCTTGATCGTGATGCCGCCGCGGACCGTGATCTGGTCGCCCGCGCGGTCGATCTCGCTCGACTCGAAGCTGAGCTCCGGGTAGCGCTCGGCGTCGAAGAAATCGGGGGACTGAAGGTGGCCGGCGAGGTTCTCGTCCTTAACGTCGACGCTGCCGACCTTCGCCGAGCCCGTGAGCACAGGCTTTTCGCCGGCGGCGTCCAGCTTCCCGGCCACCTCGCGGAACTGGCCGCGGAACGAGCCGGCCAGGTAGTCGACCTCGAAGCCGATCGCCGAGTGGATGGGGTCGAGCGCCCAGGTGCCGACCGGCGGTGCCTGGCGGGTGTCTGTCGTGGTGCTCATTTACTCTCCTTGTTGAGTAGGCTATAGTTGAGTACGCAACCAATATAGCGAGGAAAGATTGTCTAGTCAAGTATTGCTTCAGCAACAAGATTCTGCCCTGGATTCCTGGATCCGGCTCATCCGGGGGTACGCCTCGGTGACCCGGGCCATGAGCGCCGAGCTCGTCGCCGAGCACGGGCTGACGATCAACGACTACGAGGCGCTCCTCCATCTGTCGCGGGCCGAGGAGGGTCGGATGAGGCGGGTCGACCTGGCGGGCCTGCTGCTCCTCACGGCTTCGGGCGTGACCCGGCTCCTCGACGGCCTCGAGACTGCCGGACTGGTCGAGCGGGCGTCCTGCGCCAGCGACCGCCGGGTCACGTATGCCGTCCTCACCGAGGCAGGGCGCACGAGACTGCAACAGGCCTCCCTGTCACATGTCGCAGGCGTACGGGCGTTCTTCGAGGCGCGCTACAGCGGAGAAGAGCTCGAGCAGCTTGCAGCATTGCTCGGCCGGCTCCCCGGCGCCGCCGACGCGACCCACGAAGACTGCACGGGCTAGTCGCCTCCGCGGCGCATTCGTTCCAGCTTCGCCCGGGTCTCCTCGTCGAGCGTGTCGCGGAGATGATGCGGCCGCTCCTCGTTGTGCGAGACCGCTTCCATCTCGCCGATGAAGGTCGCGGACGAGCGCTTCTGGACCTCCTGCCCGGAGGTGCCACGCACAGCGCTGTCCGACGAGACGAGGCAGACGACCTCGGTGCCTCGGTTCTCGGCAGCGAGTCGCTCGAGCATCGTGTCAGCGTTCTTCGCGTAGCGCACCTCGAGTGGGCCGTACGACTCGTCAGTACCGGCGCCGTCGAAAACGAGGTAGCCACGCGCGCCCTTGAGCGCGACGAAGCTGGCGAGCTCGTCGCGGAGCGCTCGCAGGTCGCCGTAGTTCCCGGCGTGCAGGAGGTTGTGGCCGTCGAACAGATAGAGAGTGGGATCAGCCACGTTGGCGTTTCGCCTCGTAGAGCAGCAAAGCCGCTGCGACGCTGACGTTCAGAGATTCGACGTTGCCGTCGAGCGGGATCGAGATCGCGCCGTCGCAGGTCTTGCGCACGAGTGGACGCAGGCCCTTGCCTTCCGCGCCGAAGACGAGCGCGAGCCCGCCGGTGAGGTCGGCGTTCCACATCGTCGTCGTCGCGTCGCCGGCTGCTGCATAGATCCAGAGGTCGCCGCGTTTCACCTCGCTGAGATAGCGGGCGAGATTCGGAACGACGGCGACGGGCAGATGCTCGATCGCGCCGGCGGATGCCCGCGCGACCGCAGGCGTCACCGTCGCGGCGCCGTGCGCAGGGACGACGACTCCGGTCGCTCCCGCCCCTTCGGCACTGCGGATGACGGCACCGAGGTTGCGCGGGTCGGTCACCTGGTCGAGACACGCAAGCAGCGGAAGCGCGGCGGCTGCGAGCTCCCACCCGTCCGCGTACTTGTACGGCTCGCACCACGCGAGCACGCCCTGATGGTCGCGGGTGCCTGCTGCTTCGCTGAGCTCGCGCTCCGGCTTCACCTGCAGGCGAGGGCGTTCGACTTCCTGCAGCCAGGGCTCCGTCTTGACGGCGCGTTCCGTCGCCCAGAGCTCGAGCACTTCGCGGGGGCCGCGCAGCGCTTCCCGTACCGGGCGGCGGCCGTAGACCTGCTCGCGTGTCACCGCGGAACGAGTTGGAAGCCGTCAGCCACGTCGCGCGCCTCCCAGCCGGCGGCTTCGATCTCGGCGCGGAGCCGGTCGGCCTCGTCGAAGTCGCGTGCGGTGCGTGCCTCCTGTCGTTGGCGCGCCAGCTCGACGATCTCGGGCGGGGCGTCCTGCTGTTCCGCGAGCGAGGCCAGGCCGAAGATGTCGAGGGCTCGGCGCAGGAGCTCGTGGTCGCGCCAGCCGTGCATGACCGCGAGCGCCTCCGGCGTGTTGAAGTCGTCCTCCAGCGCAGCCTCGAAGCGCTCCCACGCGCTCGCAGGCGCAGGCTCGGAGGGGCCGCGGAACACCTCGCGGAACCTCTCGACCCGCGCGGCGGCGGCTGCGAGCGTCTTGTCCGAGAACTCGATCGGCTTCGACCAGTGGCCGGTGAGGAAGAAGACGAGGATCGTCTCCCGGCCCCACCGCTCGATCACATCATGCAGTGACGCGACGTTACCGAGCGACTTCGACATCTTCTCGCCGACGAACTCGAGCATTCCGTTGTGCATCCAGAGACGTGCAAACTCGCGACCCGCGGCCTGCGATTGCGCGCGCTCGTTCTCGTGGTGCGGAAAGACCAGGTCGAGGCCGCCGAGGTGGATCTCGAAGCTCGGGCCGAGGAACTTCTCCGCCATCGCGGAGCACTCGATGTGCCAGCCCGGGCGACCGCGACCCCAGGGCGAGTCCCAGGAGGTGTCCTCGCCTTCTTTCGTCGCCTTCCAGAGGGCGAAGTCGCGCGGGTCCTCCTTGAGCGGGCTTGGATCGTCGTCCTCGAGCTGCTCCGGCCGCTGCCCCGACAGGCGGCCGTACTCGGGGAAGCGAGAGACACGGAAGTAGACGTCACCGCCGGCTTCATAGGCGTACCCACCGCGAACGAGCTCGTCGATCAGCGCAACGATCTCCGGAATCGTCTCCGTTGCCTTTGGCTCATGGTCGGGCCGGCCGAGACCGAGCCTCTCGGTGTCATCGACGTACCACTGCGAGGCCTGCGCCGCGAGCTCGGCGCTGTGCCCTGGGGCAGCGTCGTAGATCTTGTCGTTGACGTCGGTGATGTTCTCGACGAGGTTGACGTCGTAGCCCCGTTCCGCGAGCCAGCGCCTCAGCCACATCGAGATCACGAACGGCCGCGCGTTGCCGATGTGAATGCGCTGGTACACGGTCGGTCCGCAGGTGTACATGCGGATCGGGCCCGGCGTGGGTGGAAGCTCCTGCTTCCCCCGTGTCAGCGTGTCATAGAGCTGCATCGATCCTGCGCAGTGCTTCGTCGCGCGGCAGCGCAGCGATCACGGCCCAGAGCTCCGGGCCGCGTTCCTGTCCGGTCAGCGCGATTCGGAGCGCCTTCAGGTTTCCGCCGACCGCCTTCAGCTCGCGCACGAGCGCGTGCGCGTCGAGCGTGCCGTTCGCGCGCTCGACCAGCTCGCGGAAACGCTCTAGGGTCTCGGGCGCGTTGCCCTTGGCCGGCTTCGGCGGTGTGAGGATCGCTTGCGCGTAGTCGCGCGCCTCGTTGAGGTCGCGCGCGCCGCGCAGTGCAGGGACGACGTCGACCGGAGCGCCCGCTCGCTCGGCGAGTTCTTCGTCGCTCATCGCCTCGATCGCCTCGATCGCGAGCCGGCGGATGCGCGGGAGGTCGTAATGGACGTCGTGGTGCGGAACGCCGAGCTCCTCGAGATAGCGGCGGACGGCCTCTCCGGGAATGCCGGCGTCGCGCAGGGACGCGACGGTCGCACCGGGTGCGCGCTTGGCGAGCTTCTTGCCGTCCTCGCCGAGGATCAGCCCGTGGTGGATGAACTCGGGCGGAGTCGCGCCGAGCGCCTGGAACAGGCGGCGGTGCAGCTCCTCGTTCGGGCGGTGGTCGAAGCCGCGGACGATGTGCGTGATCCCGAAGTCGATGTCGTCGACGACGCTCGCGAGGTGATACGTGGCGCTGCCGTCCTCGCGGAGGAGCGTGATCCCGTCGAAGCGCTCGCCGAGCTTGGCGCCCGCTTCGCGGTAACGGTCCTGCCGCTCGCTCTGGCGGACGGGCCCTTCCTCCCAGACGAGGCCGAGCCACTCGAGGTCGCCGATGATCTCCTCCTCGCCGCCGGGCACGTTCCGCTGTGGGTCGGTGTCGTCGATCCGCAAAAGCATCCAGTCCCCGAGGCCACGGTTGGCGACCGCGCTGAGGGCGTTACCGACGTGCAGGGAGCCGGTCGGGCTCGGTGCGAAGCGAACTCTCTTCATCTCCGCTCCAGTCTACGAGCCGGACCCACAGAGCCCACAGGCCCACTGACGCGATCACGATCAGGCTCCAGGCAACGCTCACGCGCGGTTCGGTCACGTTCGGGATCTCCCAGCTCGTCCAGCCGCGTTTGACGACCTGCTCGATCCAGAAGTCGTTGGCGAAGTTGGCGACGCCGTAACAGAACATCAGGGAGAGGTACGCCGCGAGCGCCGCCCGCCTTGCCAGCCGGCGCGAGAGCAGGAGCGCCGTCAACACGAGCAGGACACCGTCCATCCCGTGATGGTGGCCGTGATGGACCGCCGGGGCGAAGTTCGGCAGGCCCGGCCGCTGCGGCAGGAATTGGCCGCTCTGGAACAGCCGGCCGAGCAGGGGAACGCCGTTCGAGTAGAGACCGAGATCAGCTGCGAGCCAGGGCAGGGCCGCGACGAGCAAGACGATTGCGAGTGCAACGCGCACCCAGTCCGCCCTGTGCCAGGAGCTTGTCGATACGCCACCCTTGCTCGCAACTGCTCCGGTGAGCACGAGCGCCAGCAGAACTCCGATTGCTGCGACGGCATTGACGGGCCTTGCATCGAGATCAGCCTGGTGGACGATCCCGGGCCAGAACACCGCGGCGGAGAGAACGGCGGCGAGGATCGCGACGCCTCGGTAACCGCCTCCCGGGAGCCGTGTGTAGATGAGCCCGAGCACGGCGAGTGCGACTAGGGCTACTGGGAAGTTGACGAACACCAGCGCGCGGCTCAACCCGCCCTCGATACCGCTGCCGGACACGTGGTAGAGCTCGCGAGACGGGATGCGGCTGTACGTGACCAAGACCTCCACGGTCACGACGGCGAACAGCACCCAGACGAGGACAACTTCGACTGGCAGCCCAGCGGCCTGTCGCTTTCCTGTCTGCAAGATCGGCCGCCTTCCAGGGTACGCTCGCGACCGTGGACGGTCTACTCCTGGGCTGGTTCGCCGAGCACGGACGCGACCTACCGTGGAGGCGGACGCGAGACCCGTACGCGATCCTCGTCTCGGAGGTGATGCTGCAGCAGACGCAGGTCGAGCGCGTGATCCCGCGTTACCTCGCCTGGTTGGAGCAGTGGCCGACCGTGGCAGTGCTGGCCGGCGCGTCGGCGGCCGACGTCATTCGGGAGTGGCAAGGGCTCGGCTACAACCGCCGCAGCCTGAATCTCCATCGCGCTGCGCAGAGGATCGCAGCCGAGGGTTGGCCCGACGAGCTGACGGAGCTGCCGGGCGTCGGCCCGTACACGGCTGCGGCGGTCGCGAACTTCGCGCTCGGCCGTGACGTGCTACCGGTCGACACGAACGTCAGACGCATCCAGGAACGGACGGGCCACCGCTTCTCGTCGGCGGCGGGTCAGGCGCTGATGGATCTCGGCGCAACGGTGTGTCTTGCGCGCGTCCCGCGCTGCGGGGTCTGTCCGTTGTCGCGGGCGTGTCCGTCCCGCGGCCGTCGCTACGAACCGCTGCGCAAGCAGTCGCGCTTCGAAGGCTCGTTCCGTCAGCGGCGTGCGCGGACGCTGCGACTGGTTGCAGAGTCGGAGCGTCCGCTGAACGACCTCGACCGCGAGGCTGTCGAATCGCTGGCCCGAGACGGCCTGGTCGAAGTCGCCCCCTGTGGAACGCTCGTCACACTTCCGTAGTGGTGTCTGACACCGGGACGTCGCCTTTGAGGGCACGTCTCGCTGGGCGGGCTCGGTGGCGCCGCGTCAAGGCGGCTGGGCTACGATCCGAGCCGTGACCGCCTCCATCTGGTTCTACCTCTTCCCGCTCTACATCCTCGGCGGCCTGCTGCTCGTGCTGGGCACGTTCGCCCTCCTCGGCCGCATCCAGGGCGGCCGCTACCTGAAGCCGATCATCAACTTCATGATGAAGCTGCCGCTCGTCGGACGGCTGATGAAGAAGGCGTCGCAGGCAGCGCTCGAGCGCCAGAACCCTGAGCTGGCAAGCGCGGTCAAGAAGCTTGAACGCTCGGGCGTCGCCCGGGATCCGATGCGCGCCCAACAGGCGCTCTCACGGCTCAGCGCTTCCGAGCGCCAGGCCTACCTCGACGCAACCGCCGACCAGACCGAGAACATCGCCCAGAACCGCCAGATGCGCCGCCAGCTCGAGCGGGCCCGCAAGGGCAAGCGCCGCTAGACCCGGTGCCGTAGCCACACGTTCGGCTCGACATGGTGGCCGCGGCCGTCGCGCACATGCAGCGGCGCAAGCATCTCGGGGACGACGTAGTCGCCGTCAACCGGGAACTGCATCCCGGTCCACTCTTCCCAGTCCGACACGGAATTGTCCATGACCATCGATGCCGGCGCGGGCGCGAGGATCTCGCCGCCGATACGTTCGTGAACGCGGATCCACGGATCGAAATGCGAGCCGTCCGGCCGGCGCCATTCCAGGTACCGCTCGATCGGAATCAACGGATAGCGAGGCTTCAGCGTCGGCCGCACCGGAGCAATCAGCTCGCGCAACCCACCGGCGGCAGCCGCGCCGCGCATCTCCTCCAACATCCTCCTCGCGAGTCCCTGCGATTGGCGGTCCGGGCGCACGGAGATCGCGAGGGCCAAGAGCACGTCCGGCTCGCGCCCGCTTTCGAACGCACGCAAGAACGCTTCGTCCCACCCGGACGGAAGATCGTCATCCGTCCCGTCCCACGAGGTCGGCACGGAATGCAACTCGGCAACCAGCTCGTCGCCGTCAACGAGCGCGAGCTGGAAGTCCGGGAAGTCCTCGTACAGCCGGCCCCAGTACTTGTTCCCGGGAACGTTGTGATGCATGTATTCCGGGAACGTCGGATGCGAGAGGACTGCGACTCGGATCGCCCGCAACTCCGGCTCATCTGCGTAGCGAACGAGCTTCACGGGGATTCGACGAGGGCCACCGCCTGGGCGCCGAGACCTTCGCCTCGTCCGGTGAAGCCGAGCCCGTCGGTGGTCGTCGCACGCACGTTCACCGGCGCGCCGACGACGGCGCTCAAGGCGTCGGCCATCTCCGTGCGGCGGCCAGAGATGCGCGGCTCCTCGCCGATCAGCACGCAATCGGCATTCACGACCGCGTAGCCTGCGTCCCGCACACGCGCGACTGCGTCACGCAGAAGATCCAGCGACGAGATCCCGGCGGGCGTCGACGAGTCGGACGGAAACAGCGACCCGATGTCACCGAGGCCCGCCGCCCCGAGGACGGCGTCGATCAGCGCATGCGTGATCACGTCTCCGTCCGAGTGGCCCGCCAACCCGCGCGAGGACTCGAACCCGACACCCCCCAAAACGAGTGGCATGCCGTCCTCGAACTGGTGCGCGTCGACGCCGATTCCCACCCGCAGGCTCATCCCAATGGCTCCTGTCGTGCGCGGCGCTGCTCGAACACCGTCACCGTGTCGTAGCCGGCCGAACGCAGGAGCTCGAGCGCCCGATCGAAGTCTCGTCCAACAACGTCCGGCGTGTGCGCATCGGAGGCGAGCGTGACCGGAATGTCGAGTGCGCGACATGCGGCGAGAAACTCAGGGTGCGGATAGAGCTCATGAACGGGCTTGTGGAGCCCGGCTGTCGACACTTCCACTGCGACGCCGGAGTCGGCGATCGCAGCAACCACCGGCTCGTAGTCGAACGACGCCGCGCGAGCGCCGAAGATCTTGATGAGATCGGGATGCGATAACGAGTCGAAGAGCCCGCTCCGCGCAGCCGCTGCGAGCGTCTCGAAATACAACCGCCAAGCGTCCTCCACCCCCACCGCGTCGACCAGCCGTGGCTCGTCATCGACGCCGAGCGAGCCGATGTAGTGCAGCGACCCGAGCAGGTAGTCCCACGGATAGGGCGCCAGGAGCTCACGCGTCTCGTCCTCGCGGCCCGGCACGTAGTCGACTTCGAGCCCGAGCTTCACGGGTAGTCCACGGCCGCGCGCCGTCACGACAGCCGAAACGTAGGCCTCGAGGTCGTACACGCAGCGCTCCGTGTGGTACGGCACCGTCCACAACGAGCGTGTTTGCTTGAAGTAGTAGATGTGCTCCGTGAACCCGATCTCGTCGACGCCCGCCTCACGAGCCGATTCGACGAAGGGATCGATCGCCGAGGTCTCGTGTGCGATCTCCCCACTCCCGTTCCGGAGATGCATGTGGTAGTCGACGATCACAGCAGCGCAGCGATGCGACCGAGATCGGCGGCATCCGTGACCTTGATCAGCTTCGGGTCGCCTTCGACGACCTTGACGCGTCCGCCGCGGGCCTCGACCAGGGACGAACAGTCGGTCGCGACCGCCGTATCTCCCTTGGCATAGGCATCACGCAGCACCGAAGCGACGAATGCCTGCGGGGTCTGCACCGCCCGCAGCTCGTCGCGATTCAGTGTCTCGACGATCCGGCCCTCCTCATCGACATGCTTGATCGTGTCCGCCAACTGCAGTCCGGGCAACGCTCCGTCCCAGCCCTCGTTCAACGCCGTCAGCACCCGTTCGATCACCTCGTCCGACACCAGGGGGCGCGCCGCGTCATGGACGAGCACGACTGCAGCGTCTTCTGGCACTTCTGCCAGCGCCCTCGCAACCGACTGGCCCCGTGTCGCGCCGCCGGTCACGCATGCGCTCACCTTGCTGCAGCCGAGCTCCTCGGCGAGCAGGATCGCAGGCTCCTCCCAGCCGGGAGGAGCGGCCACGACGATGAAGTCCACCCAGTCGGAGTCGTCCAGACGCTTCAGGCTCTGGGCGAGCAGCGGCTCGTCACCGAGACGCGCGAACGCTTTCGGACGATCGCCACCGAGCCGGTCCCCGCTACCCGCTGCAGCGAGGACTGCCCAGACGCTCACCTCGAGGAGGCGCGCGCCTTTGTCTTCGGCTTGGCCTTCGCCGCCGTCGCCGCGGTCTTGCGGGCTGCCGGCTTCGCTGAAGTCTTGGACGCAACCTTCGCGGGCTTCGCGGCGGTGGTCTTCTTACGACCGTTGGTGCTGCCGTTGGCGCTCCCGACGAGAACGCCGTCGAGCCACTCGGCAGCCTCCTCCTCGTCCATGTCCTTCGCGTACATCAACTCGCTGGCCAGGATCTTCTTGGCCTTCACGAACATCTGCTTCTCGCCGGTCGACAGGCCCTTTTCGCTGTCACGTAGAGACAAATTCCGGACGACCTCCGCGAGCTCGAGGATGTCGCCGGTCTTCATCTTGTCGCGGTTGTGCTTGAAACGGCGGTTCCAGTTCTTCGGCATCTGCGTGCCGCCACCGGTCAGCGCCTTGACGACGACCTTCACCATGTCCTCGCCGATCACCTTGCGCAGGCCAACGGCCTCCGCGTTCTCGGACGGGACGTTCACTGTCATGTCGTTGTGGAGGATCTTGATCGTCAGGTACTCACGCTTTTCGCCGAGCACCTCACGCTTTTCCCTCTTGACAACGGTGCCTGCTCCGTGGTGCGGATACACCACCTTGTCGCCGATCTTGTACAAGCCCGCCCCTTTCCGTCCTTTTGTGACCGCGAAGCCGGCGGGTGGTTCCGCCGGCCTAGGAGGACAAGTCTAGCAAAAGGCGCTGGAAATGGCCACATTTTCGGGAAATCCCTGCTAACCGCCGATTTCGCGGACTACCCGGCGGAGGATCGGCGCGCAGGCCGCCAGGATCACCGCCACGGCGCAAAGGAAGAGGAGCCCGCCCCGCAGGCTCGACGCCCCGGACACCGCCCCGATGAGCGCGGGGCCGGCTACGAAGCCCAGATAGCCGAGGATCGCGACGGTCGAAAGAGCCGCGCCCCGGCCGCCCTCGCCCCCAACCCGTCCGGCCAGGCCGAAGAGAGTCGGCGCCGACAGGGCCAGGCCTCCGCCCGCCACGACGAAGCCGGCCAGAGCCACCGCGGCGTGCTGCGCCGTGGCGGCGAGGGCGAGACCGGCTGCCGCCGCAAGTCCGGCAAAGAGCATCCGCCCGGCGACGGACGGCCACTCCACCCGTTGTGCCAGGACGCGGCCAGTCAGCATTGCGCCGGCGAACAAGCCCGGCCCGAGGCCGCTGACCGCGGCGCTCGAATTCAACGTCCGCTCGAGGAAGAGCGCGCTCCACGCTTCGAGCCCGTTCTCGACGAGGAATGCGAGCGCGAGCACGAGCCCGACGATGAGCAGAGGCCGCGCCAGGCGCGCGCGTCGCTGCCGCGGTGCAAGCGGTGGGTACGGCCCCAGGTTCGCGAGCGCGGTCAGCGCGGTGACCAGGCCGACGCCGGCCAGGATCCAGACCGGGTGCGCGCCGGCGTGCCGCAGCAGCCCCGAGCCGATGCCACCGACGAGGACGCCGCCGGAGAAGGCGGCATGGAGCCCGTCCATGATCCGGATGCCGTGCAGCGCCTCGAGCCGCGCGGCATGGGCGTTGATCGCGATGTCCAGCAGGCCGGTGCCGACCCCGATGACGGCCAGCAAGAGGACGAGCATCGGCACGGAGTGCGCGAGCCCGGGAAGCCATTCCACGGCGCCGAAGAAGACGAGGAAGATCGGGACGAGCCGGGCGCCGAACACGTCGGCGAGCCGCCCCGCCACGAGCATGGCCGGCAGCGCCGCGAGCGCGACGCACAGCAGCGCAAGCCCGAGCTGCGTGTCGCTTGCACCCGTCTCCCGCTGAATCGCCGGTAGACACGCAGCCCACGAGCCCCAGAAGAGCCCGAAGACCGCGTAGCCCGCGGCGAGGCCTGTCGCCCTACTCAGAGGTGCAGATACCGCTCGACGAGATTGTGCTCCTGGAGCCGGCGCAGGCCTTCGCGGATCTCGCGCGCGCGCACCGCGCCGACGCCGCCGATCCTCTCCAGATCGCGCTGGGACGCACGGACGATCGAGTCGAGGTCGCCGAGGTCGCCCACGACCTTCTTGACGACGGCGTCCGGGAGTCTCGGGATCCGCGACAGGATCCGAAGACCTCGCGGCACGACGCTGTGGTCGAGCGGATTGACCTCGCGCGGGAACCCGAGCAGCTCGGCGAGACGCTCCGATTCGAGCAGCTCCCGGTAAGGGAGTGCGTGCAGCCCCTCGAGCGCCAGCTCCGCTCGGGGGCCGGATCCATCGGCGTGGTAGTCGTGGACGACCAGCGCGCGCTCCGCCGGAACCTCGCCCACGAGCTCGTTCAGCTGCATCCGGATCAGGCGTCCCTCGGCGCCGAGCTCGACGCAGTCACGCTCGATCTCCGCGGCCATGCGCGTCGTCATCTCCGCGCGCTGAAGCACCACGAGCACGTCGTCGAGGACAACGGCGTTCTGGAACTCGAGCGCCGTCAGCCGTGTGAGCACCTGCTGAAGCCGCTGCCCATACGTCTCGAGCGTGGCCAGCGCCTGGTTCGTCTTCCCGAGCACCTCGGGTACTGCGTCCAGCTGGTAGCGCGTCGGCCCCACGTAGACCGAGATCGTGGAGCGCTGTTGCGAGATTGAGATCACGAGGGCACCCGTCTGCTTGGCGACGCGCTCGGCCGTGCGGTGACGCGTCCCGGTCTCCACCGAGGGAATCGTGGGATCCGGCATCAGCTGCACGTTCGCGTAGGCGAGCTTCGACCGCGACGGATTGACAATGATCGCGCCGTCCATCTTCGCCAGCTCGTAGAGGAGCTGGCCCGTGAACGGGACGTCGAGGCGGATCCCGCCCGAGAAGAGGAACGAGAGCTCGTTCGGGTCGCCGATCACGATCAGCGCGCCCTCCCGAGAGCGGATGATGTCGTCCATCCCCTGGCGGAGGTCGGTGCCCGGCGCGATCCGCCGGAGCGCGGCAAGCAGCTCCGGGTCACGCCGCGGATCGTCCTCCGACGGCGTGCGCGTGAAGCCCAGCGCGGCCTGTGCCTCCTGCATTCTCAGCAGTTTGCCAGTCTCAGGCGGCAAGCTCGGGCTCGGGACCTGGAATTGGCGGCGCGAAGCTAGCTGAGCCCAGCAGTGATGGCCTTCGGCAGGGTCTCCGCCTGCAGCACCTCGAGCTTGCGTCGCGTCGCGGGCGTGTCCGCAGGCGCGACAACCGTCTTCAGCCCGAGCTTCGCGCACTCCTCGAGCCGGCGCTCCGCCTGTGCGGCAGGACGCAGCCTTCCGGTGAGCCCGATCTCCCCGAATGCCGCCAGCGCTTCCTTTGTCGGGACGCCCTTTGCGGCGGACGCAATCGCCAGCGCAACCGCGAGGTCCGCCCCCGGCTCGTCGATGCGCACACCGCCCGCGACGTTCACGAATACGTCTGCGCTGCCGAGCGCGATGCGGGCGTGCCGCCCGAGCACCGCAACGATCATCGCGAGGCGCTTGGGATCGACACCCGTCGCGACGCGGCGCGGCATCGCAAGATC
>DASVEU010000204.1:0-10821 GCA_036380395.1 Gaiellaceae bacterium | reverse complement strand
TACCGGGCCTCGTTGTCCTCGGCCGGCGCCGTCGACGTCTCCGTCGGCGGTCGCGTGGTGGTCTTCCAGGTACCGGCCAAGACCCGTCCTGCGGGCGCGATCGTTGCGCGCGCCACCGAGGCGTTCCGCCGCCTGCGCAGCGTGGGCTACGTCGAGCGGCTTGCTTCCGACCCCCGGAACAAGGTGGTCGCCGAGTTCACGCTGGAGCGCCCCAACCGGCTGGAGTACCGAATCCGCGGCGGCGCGGACGGGATCATCATCGGCCCGCGGCGCTGGGATCGCCAGCGAGGGGGCAAGTGGGTGCCGTCGCCCCAGGACGTGACGCCGCAGCCGGAACCGATCTGGGCCGGCCACTCGACGAACGCGTATCTGCTCGAGTCGACCCCGACGACGTACGTCGTCTCGTTCTTCAAGCCGATCGGCCCCGTGTGGTTCACGCTGCGTCTCGACCGGAGGACGTTGCTGCCGCGCAGCCTCCGCATGACAGCGGCGGCGCATTTCATGACGCATCGCTACACGACCTTCAACGCACCTCGAAAGATCCGCGCACCTTCTCGCTGACGTACCGGTGCCTGGCACGGGTACGCCCGTGTAACGAGTTCCTCGCAGAACTCAGCGAGCCCGCGCGGCGCCGCGGCTCCCGGTGGTCGTACCGGTGCCAGGCACGGCTCCGAAAGCGTGACGCCTGCGTGCCGTCTTAGACGCCGAGGTGCCGCGCGATCACCATTCGCTGAACTTCATTCGTGCCCTCGCCGATCTCCAGGATCTTCTGGTCCCGATAGAGGCGCGAGATCGGGTACTCGTCCATGTACCCGTAGCCGCCGTGGATCTGGAGAGCCCAGTTCACGGCGCGGTTCGAGAGCTCGCCGGTGTAGAGCTTCGCCTGCGCCGCCGCCAGCGCGAAATCGCGGCCCTCGTCCTTGAGCCAGGCGGCCTTGTAGACGAGATTCCGGCCGGCCTCGAGCTCCGTGGCCATATCCGCGAGCTTGAACTGCACCGCCTGGAACTTCGCGATCGGCTTGCCGAACTGCCGCCGCTCCTGCGCGTAGGCGAACGCGAGGTCGTACGCGCCCTGCGCGAGGCCAACGCCCATCGCGGCGACCGAGATCCGCCCGCCGTCGAGGATCTCGAGGAACTGCTGGAAGCCTTGACCCCGCGGGCCGAGGAGGTTCCCCTCGGGGACCGCCACGTCCTTGAAGGAGAGCTCGCGCGTGTCCGACGCGCGCCAACCGAGCTTCTTCATCGGCTTCGAGATCTCGTATCCGGGCGTCCCGTTCGGCACGATGACGTTGGAGATCTCGTCGTCGCCTGTACGGGCGGTGATCGTCACGCACGCCGTGATGTCGGTGCCTGCATTCGTGATGAAGATCTTGGAGCCGTTCACGACCCACTCACCGTCGCGCAACTCCGCGTGCGTGCGAGTCGCGCCCGCATCGGAGCCCGCATCCGGCTCCGTCAAACCGAATGCGGCGAGCTTCTTTCCCGACGAAAGGTCGGGAAGCCACTGCTGCTTCTGCTCCTCGCTGCCGAAGTAGAAGATCGGCAGCGTCCCAAGCGAATGGTGGGCCGCGACAGTGATCGCGACCGACGAATCCACGCGCGTGAGCTCCTCGACCGCGATCGCGTACGAGACGGTGTCCGCGCCGGCGCCGCCGTACTCCTCCGGAATCGTCATGCCCATGAGCCCGAGCTCAGCGAGCTCGCCGACCAGCTCGTACGGGAAGCGACTCTCGCGGTCGAGCTCCTCCGCCACCGGCGCGACTCGCTTCTCAGCAAACTCGCGCACGGTCGAGCGGACGAGCTCGTGCTCCTGGTCGAGGTCGAAATTCAACTGGAGAGGCGCTGCGCAAGTTCGACGATCAGTCGAACGCCGTAGCCGGTCCCGCCGCGCTGCGTGAGGTAGTCGCCGCGCGACCGTTCCAGGAACCCGGGCCCAGCCATGTCGATGTGCGCCCACGGCCCTTCGCCGGAGAACTCGCGCAGGAACTCCGCCGCCAGGACCGGCGAGCCCTGCCGGAGGTCGGAGGAGTTCTTCAGATCGGCGAAGGAAGAGTCGACGTAGCGGCGATAGCGCGGATGGAGGGGAAAGGGCCAGGCGTGATCGCCGCTCGCTTCTGCAGCGGCGAGGATCTCGGCCATCCAATCGTCGTCATTCGCGAACGCGCCCGCGTAGAAGTCCCCGAGCGCGAGCTCCATCGCCCCAGTCAGGGTCGCGAGGTCGAGCAGGTGTGTCGCGCCCTCGCGGCGTGCGTACCACAACGCATCGGCCAGCACGAGGCGTCCTTCGGCGTCGGTGTTCGTGATCTCGATCGTCTTGCCGTTCGCAGCGCGAAGGATGTCGCCCGGCCGGAAAGAGTCGCCGCTGACGAGATTCTCCGCTGCGGCGACGACGGCGACGATTCGCACCGGCAGCTCCAGCTCGGCGACGGCCCCCATCGCTGCGATCACGGCCGCGCCGCCGGCCATGTCGCCCTTCATGTCCTGCATCTTCAGCGCGGGCTTCAGCGAGATGCCGCCTGCGTCGAAGGTGATGGCCTTGCCGACGAGGCCGAGCACGAGGTCCTTGCGCGTCGCTTGCGCGGGTTCGTAACGAAGGACGATGAGGCGCGGCCCGTTCGAGCTCGCGCGGCCGACAGCCGAGAGCGCCCCCATGCCGAGCTCGTCGATCCGCCCGGGATCCAGAGCTTCGACGATGAGCTTGGGCCCTGCGAGCTCAACCGCGCGCGCGGCGAGCGTCTCGGGTGTCAGCTCATTGGGCGGCGAGTTGGCGAGATCGCGGGCGACGTTGACCCACCTGCCGACGCTGGCGCTCCGGCTCGCGGTCTGCGCCAGGCCGTTGCCGGCCGAGGTGTAGAGCACGATCTTGTCGACACCTGCCTCGGGCTGTTCCTGCGTCTTCCAGCGGGCGGGGCTGTACGACCCGAGCATCGTGCCTTCGACGATCGCCCGGGCCTGTTCCTCGAGGGAGAGGGGGAGCGACTCGTCCAAGAGCCAGCCCACCGCCCCGCCAACATCTGCGACGCTGTGCGCGACCGCGGAGGCTGCCGTGCGCAACGCGTCCGCGTCGATCTCGTCCCGCTTCCCAACCCCGGCGACGACGATGCGCCGCGCTTTCACCTCGCCGTCCGTAAGCAGGACGACGGTCGCCCCGAGATCGCTCTTCAGCTCGCCGCCGTCGGCAAGGCGCTGCAACCGGCCCTTGAGCTGCCCATCCAGCTCGCGAGCGCCGTTCGAGAATGCACCCGCAGGGCTTCCCGCGGAATAGGGGATCGCAAGGGAGTCGGCTTGGCCATCGCCGGGCGCCTTGACTTCGATCGTGACCTCCCCCATCGGGTCGCGATCGTATCCGAGGTGCAGGGTTTTACCGTCTCCTTACGAAATGGGGCTAACCCGGTTCAACTTTGACCGTCGCATGCCGATGATGACCCTCGAGATGAGCGCAACCCTGCGGCGGCCCTCAGTCCGCTCGCGCTTTCGGCGCGGGCACTCGCGCCCGACGGTCGAGGGGCTGCTGGAGGAGATCGCCAGGCTCACCGCCGAACGCCAGAACCTGCGCGAGCAGGGCGTCAACGGATCCAGGCTCGAGCGCAACCGCGTCAAGCTCGCCCGGAAGCAATGGGAGCTCTCGCACGCGCTGATCGACCGCTACCTCTGAGTGTAGGGTTGCTCCCGTGACGGGAGTGAAGGAGTTCTTCGACGGCCTCGAGAGCCGTGCCGACGCGTCGAAGACGGCGGGGATGACCAACTCGTACCTCTTCGACATCGACGGCGCCGGGAAGTGGACCGTCAAGGTCGAGGATGGCAAGGTGAGCGTCAACGAAGGCGGGGAGGACGCCGACGCCGTCATTACCACCTCCGAGGAGACGTTCCAGAAGATCATCAGCGGCGAGCAGAATCCGACCAGCGCCTACATGACCGGCAAGCTGAAGGTCAAAGGCGACATGGGTGCCGCGATGAAGTTGCAGAAGCTCTTCTAGCGCGCCTACATGACCTGGTACACCTTCTTCAAGTCCGTCCACGTCATCACGGCTGCGATCTGGGTCGGCGGAGCGGCGATGATCCAGGCCTATGCCTTCCGGATCCTCCGAACGGGAGACGGTAGGCGGCAGGCGGAATTCTCGAAGGACACGGAGGTCGTCGGCATGCGGGTGTTCATGCCGTCCACCTTGATCCTGTTCCTCGCCGCGATCGCGATGATGGTGAACCTCGATTGGTCGTGGAGCCAGAACTGGATCATTCTCGGCCTGATCGCCTTCGGGCTCTCGTTCGTCCTCGGCGCGGGATTTCTCGGCCCGGAAGGTGGCCGGATCGCCGAGCTCATCGAGCGGGACGGACCAGACTCACCCGCCGTTCAGGCTCGCATCCGGCGGATTCTCACGATCTCGCGCTGTGAGCTCGTCGTGTTACTGACCGTGATGCTGAACATGGTCGTGAAGCCCACAGGCAACAACGGCTGGTTCTGGGGAATGCTCGTGGCGATGGTGCTCGGCATCGCCACCGTCCTGGCCTTGTCCGGGCGAGCCGCGGACCAGGTTCCGGCTCCGGCGACGGAGTAACTACTCCTCGAGCTCGACGAGGACGGTGCCACCGGCGACCCGGTCGCCTTCCGCAACATGCACTGCACGCACGACGGCGTCGTAGGGAGACGTCAGCGGCGTCTCCATCTTCATCGCTTCCAGCACGACGAGCGGCTGGCGGGCTCGAACCGAGTCGCCTGTGCTGACGAGGAGCCGGATCACCGTTCCGGGCATCGGGGCGGTGACGCTGCTCTGCCCGCCGGCCGGGCCCCGGTGATCCGCTGCGAGGGCGTCGACGTCTGGCGGCGCCGTCGAGGCCGATGACGGAAGGTTCAGGCGGAACGGAGTGCGCCACGGCGCGGCGGCCACTCGGGCGGGAGCGGGGGAGAGCGGCGGGTGCTCGGTGAGGAATGCTGTCGTCGTGTCGCCCGCGCGGACGACGGGATGCGAAACGAGCCAGCGTAGAAACGGCAGGTTCGTCGTGACGCCTTCGATCGCGGTTTCCTGCAGCGCATCGCGAAGACGGTCGAATGACTCGTCTCGCGTTTCTCCGTGCGCGATGAGTTTCGCGATCATCGGATCGTAGGCGATTCCGATTTCGTCGCCCTCGGCGACGCCCGCGTCGACGCGGATTCCTTCAGGCAGCGTTAACCCTTCGATGCGGCCGGTCTGCGGGAAGAACGTCCGCGGGTCCTCGGCGTAGAGTCGCACCTCGACTGCGTGACCGCGACTCTCCGGCAGATAGTGGTCGACCGTCCTCGTCCCTTGCGCGACCTCGATCTGCCAGCGGACCAGATCCGCGCCCGTCACGAGCTCGGTGACCGGGTGCTCGACCTGGATGCGGCCGTTCAGCTCGAGGAAGTAGTAGTCGCCTCCGTGGACCATGAACTCTGCAGTGCCGGCGTTCTGGTAGCCCACTGCCTCAGCAAACGCAAGCGCGGACATGATGATCCGCAAGCGGAGCTCGGGATCGATGCCGGGCGACGGCGATTCCTCGAGGACCTTCTGGTGACGTCGCTGAATCGAGCACTCGCGCTCGAAGAGAGAGGTCACGTTCCCCTGCGCATCGCCGAAGAGCTGAACCTCGACATGCCGCGGCCGCTCGACATAACGCTCGCAGAACACACGCTCGTCGCCGAAGGCGGCCTTCGCCTCTCGTCGCGCCGCCGCGAGCGCCTCCTCCAGCTCTGAAGGTTCACGGACGACGCGCATCCCGCGTCCGCCGCCGCCGGCAGCCGCCTTGACGACGAGCGGAAAGCCGATCTCGTCGGGCTCACCGGTCGGGACGACCGGAACGCCCGCCTCGCTCGCGATCCGCTTTGCCTCGAGCTTGTCGCCGCCGGCCCGTAACGCCTCGGGTGGTGGGCCGACCCAGGTCAGCTCGGCGGCGTTCACTGCCTCGGCGAAGTCGGGGTTCTCGGCGAGAAAGCCGTAGCCCGGATGAATCGCGTCCGCTCCACTCTGCTTCGCTGCGCGGATGTGCTCCTCGGAGAAGAGGTAGCTCGCGACGTCAATCGTCTCGTCGGCAGAGCGGGCGTGGAGCGAGCCTTTGTCGTCGGGGGCGACTACGGCCACTGTGGCGATCCCCAGGTCGCGTGCGGTGCGGAAGACGCGCAACGCGATCTCGCCGCGATTCGCGACGAGTAGCTTTTGGATCAAGCCTTCTTTCCCGGGTTGAGCAGGTTCTGCGGGTCGAACGCGCGCTTGACGGCGGTGTGCAACTCGAACGCACGAGGACCGAGCTGTTTCGCGAGCCAGTTCCGCTTCACAAAGCCGACGCCGTGCTCACCGGAAATCGTTCCACCCAGCCGCAGGGCGAGCTCGAAGAGGCCTTCGGAGAGTTTTGGCGCGAGTGCGAGCTCTGCCTCGTTGTCCCCGGCGAGCAGGAACACGGTATGCAGGTTGCCGTCGCCTGCGTGCCCCCACGAGCACGTCGGCACGCCAAGCCGCCGTCCAACCTCGAGCGACTCCTCGATCGCTTCGCCGAGCCGGTCAAGCGGCACTGCAATGTCCTCGCTTGCTTTCCCGCCGCGCTGGGCATCCACGACGAGCGCCAGACCGTCACGCCAGCGCCAGAGGGCGGCGATCTCCTGTGGCGCCTCGGGGGCGTAGAGGGCTAGAGCGTCCTCGCCGAACACGTCGAGCACGTCCTTGCGGATCCGCGCCGCCTCCTCGGTCGAGCCGTCCGCCTCTGCAAGCACGGCGAAGCCACCGTCGGGCACCTCGCCCGGAAAGCTCGCACTCGCGTATCGCATCGTTTCCGAGTCGATGTACTCCAGTGCGGCGACGGGCAGACCGGTGCCGATCACCCGCTCGATCGCCCCGACGCCCCCAGGGACGCCGTCGAAGAATCCGATCACGGGCCACGCGGCCTCCGGAGCGGGCGTGAGTTGCAGCCACGCGGAGACGATCACGCCGAGCGTGCCTTCAGATCCGATCAGCAGATGTTTGAGGTCGTATCCGGCGACGTCCTTGCGTAAAGGGCCGCCGAGCCGCACGAGCTCGCCGGGCGGAACGACGACTTCGAGGCCTGTCACCCATTTGCCGGTAACGCCATACTTGAACGCGTGCGGCCCGCCCGCGTTCGTGGCGATGTTGCCGCCGATCTGCGACTGCTCGGCCGCGCCCGGATCGGGAGCGAACAGCAGGCCGCCCTCGCGTGCGATCCGCCGCAGCTCCGCAGTGCGAAGCCCAGCCTCGACCTCGATGCGCCAAAGGAGCGGGTCGAACGAACGCACGCGGTCGAGACGTTCGAGTGCGAGAACGACGCCGCCGTCGAGCGGGACGGCACCAGCGGCGTAACCCGTCCCGCCGCCGCGCGGCACGATCGCCACGCCGTGCGCGTAACACCAAGCAACGACCTCGGCCACTTGCTCTGCTGTCCGCGGGAGCGCCACGGCATCCGCGTGACCGATCAGTCCGCGTGCCTCGGTCATGTCGGTCAGGTAGGCGGCGGTCGGTGCGACGACGTCCGCGGCGACTGCCGCGCCGAGGTCACGCTCGATGGATGCAGTCGCGCTCATCGGCCGCACGCCGGCCGATGAGCCCGGCTGTCTTCCTGCTGCGGCGGCTCCCACTCGGGGTGTGTCAGTACCCAGCGCCACAAACCCCGTGCGACCTGTTGCAAGTCCACGAAACGGAGCGTAGATGATGCACCTCTGTCGCCAGTTCGCTGAGGCTTCCTCCTGAAACACACTCCTGCGGTTAGCCTCGGCCTGTGCGCAGGCTGTTGCTACTGACCGGGGCGATCGTCCTCGTCGACACCATGTTCTTCTCGGCGCTGACGCCGCTCCTCCCGCATTACGTCGACGACCTCCACCTCGGCAAGGCCGGTGCGGGCGTGTTGCAGGCCATGTACCCCGCCGGTGCACTCGTGGCCGGAATCCCGGGCGGGATGGCCGCCGCGCGTCTCGGCGTCAAGCCCACCGCGTTGATCGGGCTGTCACTGCTCGCAGTGACGACGGTTGCCTTCGGGTTGGCGGATTCGGTCTGGCTGCTAGACCTGGCGCGCTTCCTGCAGGGAATCTCGAGTGCGTTCTCTTGGACCGGCGCCCTGACCTGGCTCGTCGCTGCCGCGCCGCCCGGCCGGCGCGGCCAACTGATCGGGTCGGCGTTCGGCGCGGCAGTCGTGGGAGCGCTCTTCGGCCCCGTGCTCGGGGCAGCCGCGTCCTTCACCGGCACCGGTCCGGCGTTCGGGGCGGTTGCACTGCTCGCGGTCGTCCTCGCCGGCGCCGCCGCGGCAACGCCCGCCGCGACCCCTGAAAGCCCGCAGCCGCTCCGGACGCTCGTGGACGCCGTCCTGCGCAACCGCACGATCCAGACTGGAGTGTGGCTCTGCGCTCTTCCCGCTCTCTGCTTCGGGACGCTGTCGGTCCTCGCCCCCTTGCGCCTTTCGGATCTCGGCTGGGGCGCGGCGGCAGTCGGGGCGACCTTCCTCGTCTCCGCGGGACTCCAAGCCGTCTGGGCGCCGGTGCTGGGCCGGGTTTCCGACCAGCACGGCCGCCTGCCGCCGCTCTTCGGCTCCCTGGCCGCCTCGGCGCTTGTCGCCCTACTGCTGCCCTGGCCGCGCCAAGCCCTACTGCTGGCGTTCCTCGTCGTCTGCGCCGGCTCGGCCTTCGCGAGCTTCTGGCCGCCGGCCATGTCGTTGGTGACGGACGCCGCCGAGCAGAGCGGGCTCGAGTACGGCTACGCATTCGCGTTGATCAACGTCGCCTGGGCGCCGGGTCAGGCCGGCGGTTCGGCGATCGGGGGCGCGGTCGCATCCGCGACCACCGACGCGGTCTCCTACCTCGGCCTCACCGTGCTCTGCCTCGTGACGCTTGCCGCACTGCTGCGCTACAAGGAAGCCGCCGTGCCGCTTACCGCCGAGCGGTAGAGCGCGTCGATTGCGCGGGCCTGACCAACGGCGTCCTCGCGCCCCAGGAGTGGATCGGCGACGCCCCGGATGGCCTCGCTGACGTTCTCGAGCTCGAGCCGGTACGAGTTGGCGGGCTCGACCTCGATCCGCTCCATCCCCCCGTCGCGGCGAAGCTCGATCGCCGGCTCGATGCAGTGCCATGGATCGTCGAGGAAGAGCGAGCCGTCGCTCCCGATCGCCTCGAGCTCGTCGCGCTCGGGCAGGGCTGTCCCGCAGTCGAACTGGGCGAAGACGTCGCCCGGGAAGCGGATCGTGCCTGTGAAGACCCAGTCGGTGCCGCTCTCGCCGAGGAACTGCTCCCCGTACACCTGCTCGGGCTCACCGGCGAGCAAACGGGATCCGCTCACGCAGTAACACCCGACATCCATCAGGCTGCCGCCCTCAACCTCCGGCCGCAGGCGGATGTTCTCCACGTCGTACAGCGAATAGCTGAAGCAGGAGCGGACGAGCCGCAAGTCCCCGATCGCGCCCTCGTCCACGAGCTGACGGAGCCGTTTGGTCTGAGGGTTGTGGCGGTACATGAAGGCCTCCATCAGGATTCGTTGCGCCTTCTCTGCCGCGTCGAATGCAGCCTCGACGTCGCCGACGTGCCTGCTCATCGGCTTCTCGCAGAGCACGTGCTTTCCCGCCTCGACCGCGCGGATCGACCAATCGCAGTGCAGCGTGTTCGGCAGCGAGATGTACACGGCCTCGACATCGGCGTCCTCGAGCAACGCCTCGTACGAGCCGTACGCACGGTCGATCTCCCATTCGCGCGCGTACTCCTCCGCCCGTCGCAGATCGCGGCTCGCCACGGCTATGAGCTCGACCTTCTCCGAGGCGTGCGCGCCGGGGATGATCTTCCGGTTGATGTCGGCGGTCGAAAGGATCCCCCACTTGACCGCTGCGTCGAGCGTCGTCATGCGTCCTCCAGGGGTCGAAGGGCCGGATAGAGCAGTCGGAAGCGGCGGTAACCGCGCTCATAGGCGGCACCCCACTGAGGGTCCGGCTCGATGGGGTCGAGCAGACGAACACAGGTGGCGACGGCCTCGTGGACGTCGCGAAAGACTCCTGCGGCCACGCCGCCGAGTAGCGCCGCTCCATAGGCGGAGCCCTCGTCGTTCGCCGCGCGCTGCATTGGCAGGCCGAGGACCGAGGCGATGATGCGAAGCCAGAGCTCGCTACGGGCTCCGCCGCCGGAAACGTGGCCGGCACGCGGGTCGACCCCGAGTTCGCGCAGCAACTCGAGCGAGTCGCGCAGCCCGTAGGCGACACCCTCCAGGACGGCGCGGACGAGCGCGCCGCGGTCGTGGCGGAGCGTGAGCCCTGCGAAAGCCGCCCGGGCGTGCGGGTCCGCGTGGGGCGTCCGCTCACCGGTGAGGTAGGGGAGGAAGGTCAGCCCGTCGGTGGCGGGGGGCCATTCCTGGGCCGCGGCGGTCAGCTCGTCATACCCGCTCCCGCCCCCGAGAGCATCACGCAACCAGCGCAGGGAGCCTGCTGCGGACAGCATGACGCCCATCGCGTGCCAGCCGCCCGGAACGGCATGGCAGAACGCGTGCACGCGCGCCTGCGGATCGGCGGCGAAAGCCGGCAATGCCGCGAACACGGTGCCTGACGTACCGAGCACCACCGAGACGGGTCCCGGCCGGTCGACGCCGACACCGAGTGCAGCCGCCGCCTGATCGCCGGCACCCGCGGCGACCGGAATGCCGGTGGCCGTCTCGCCTGAGACCTCAGGCGACTCCAGCGCTCGCGGCAGCCAGGCCGGGTCGAGCTCGAGTCCCTCGAGCATCTCCCGGCTCCAGCGCCGCCCCGCGACGTCGAACAGCAGGGTGCCCGACGCGTCCGCGACGTCGATCGCGTGCTCGCCGCCCGTAAGACGCAGTCGGACGTAGTCCTTTGGGAGCA